>QNCA01000433.1 GCA_003644325.1 Planctomycetota bacterium | reverse complement strand
GTTCTTTCGTCAGCGCCGACACGCGCATGTTCGTCAACCAGATACCCGGCGGCATGATCTCCAACCTGGAGAGCCAGTTGAAGGAGATGGGCCACTTGGAAAAGATGGACGCGGTGCTTGAGGAGGTCCCCCGCGTGCGCGCGGAAATGGGCTACATACCGCTGGTCACGCCCACCTCGCAGATCGTCGGGGTCCAGTCGGTGATGAACGTGCTCATGGGCCGCTACAAGAGCGTCGCCTCGGAGAGCCGCAACCTATTCGCAGGGAAATACGGGAGGACCCCCGCGCCGGTCGATGAGGAAATCCGGAAACTGGCCCTCAAGGGCGAGGAACCCATCACCTGCCGGCCCGCCGACCTGATTCCCGACGAATGGGACAAACTCGCCTCCGAGGTGGAGTACAAGGCCCGCGGCGAAGACGACGTCCTCTCCTACGCCATCTTCCCCAAGGTCTGGCTCGACTTCTACGAAAAACACCTCAGGGAAGAACCCGCCAAGACCTGAGCGGGCAGCCGTAACCTTGAACCCTGGTACTCCGTCAACCTTAACACTATAGGTTGGATACCGTGCGGGGGCTTTGGCGAGGGGGTCAGACGCCGAGGAGGAAGGCCGTCCCGATCTATCGGGGGGGGGGGCGAGGGGGGCGACAACCCCCATCTGCCCGGAGGGGTGTCCCGCGTTCCGCCCCGTACGGGTATGGGTGCGACTCGCCGATGCCGCCCGGGATTCCCGCATGCACCCCGGTGGGGGTTTTTAGTTGCTTACGGCGGCAACAAATGTTTACATATTGCACTCAGTTTACGCCCGCCGAAAACCTTTATACCTGCAAGGAGGATCTCATGGCAAAGAAGAAAAAATCCATCATCGACTTTCGGAAGATGAAGAAGGCCGGGGAAAAGGTGACCTGGCTGACGTCATACGATTACCCCAGCGCGCAGTTCGGCGAGGCGGCGGGGTTGGACATGATACTCGTGGGCGATTCCCTGGGCATGTGCGTGTACGGATATGAGGGAACAACGCCGGTGACGATGGATCAGTGCATCGTACACAGCGAGGCGGTCCGACGCGCCGCGCCGAACACGTTCGTGATGGGCGACATGCCGTTCATGTCCTACCAGATATCCCCGCAGGAAGCGGTGGCAAACGCCGGGCGTTTCGTCAAGGAAGCCGACGTCGATGCCATCAAACTGGAAGGCGGCAAGCGCGTCATCCCGATGATTCGCGCCATTCTGGACGCGGGGATAGTGGTGTGCGGGCATATCGGACTGACCCCGCAGTCTTCCGGCCAGTTGGGCGGGCACAAGGCGCAGGGCAGGACGGTGGAGAGCGCGCGGTTGCTCATCGAGGACGCGCTGGCGATACAGGAGGCCGGCGCACACATGCTCCTGCTGGAAGCGGTGCCGCCCGAGGTGGGAAAGTTCATCACCGAACGGCTGGAGATACCCGTCTACGGCATAGGCGCGGGAATGCATACCGACGGGCAGTTGCTCATCATAAGCGACCTGATAGGCCAGTTCCAGGCGTTCACGCCGAAGTTCGTGAAGAAGTACGCGAACGTGGCGGAGATCGTCACCAACGCCATCGCGGCATACTGCGAAGAAGTCCGCGCGGGCGCTTTCCCCGAAGACAAGCACTGCTACCACATGCTCGAAGGCGAGCACGAGAAGTTCCTGGAAATGATAAAACAGTATTCCAAATAAAACCCATCCATTAGCGAAGAAGGGACAGTTATGAGCGACGACCTGAGGAAGAAACTGAAAATCTCGCAGAAGCGTTTCAAGGAAATCAACGATTTCCTGCTGGACCCCAAGAACGAGCAGGTCAAGGAGCTCCTGAAACTCGTCCGCAAATACGGGGGGCCGGCGGCGATAAACCGCAAGGCGGCGAAAGCGAGAAAACTGGAGAACCTGATAGGGCGGCTGGAGAAAGAGAAATCGCCGTACCTTCGGGACGTGATGTGGCTGATGGAACAGCGTGACAGCGGCGCATTCATAAGCATAAAGGACTATCGCAAGAAAGTTCTCGGGAGGGGCGCCGCAAGGAAGAGGTTCAACATGAAGAACGCGGTGACGCTGGAGATCAGCGCGCTGCAATTCTTCCCCTACCTCATAGCCGAGGCCAGGCAGGCCATCAAGGAGAGGGAACTCATGCCCGGGCGCTTCATCCGCGTGCGCAACATGAAGGAGCAAATCGCGGATAAGGGCGACACGCTGGCCGTGGCGGCCTCGATGCAGATAATCGGCGCCTCCTACGTGGAGACGCTGGACACCAAGGGCACCGACGGCTCGAACTGCCACCTGGGCGGGCCGGAGACCATCACCGGCTACTTCGGCGGCGTCGGCCAGCCCAACGACCACGCCATCCGGTGGGCCGAAGAATACCTGCACTACTACACCACCTACGGCATCCGCCAGGTGCTGAACGTCAACGCGGGCACCATCATGGTTGCATATCTGCTGCACAGGCTGGGCATAGACAACGAGTTCAAAATTTCCGTTTACATGGGCAACGACAACCCGTACGCGGTGATGTGGACGCTGCTGGGGGCGAAGATGTTCGCGCGCAACGACGGCACGACGTCGCTCATCGGCCTTAACCTCTCCAACTCCGTGAACAATGACACCATCATAAAGGCGTCAAAGATACGCAAGGCGCTGGGTTTGGAGAAGATGGTGCGCTTCGAGCATCACATC
>QNCA01000432.1 GCA_003644325.1 Planctomycetota bacterium | reverse complement strand
TGTTGGCTCCGGCGAGTTTTTTCTGCTCCTGCCTGGTTTCGTAGAGTTCCTTGAGGACCCTGTCTTCTTTCATCTTTTCGCGCGTGAGGAGTTGTCTGTAGATGGCGATTGCGTCGTCGTAGTTGCCCTCCATGCGGTGTATCTTTGC
The DNA here is from genome assembly GCA_003644325.1 of Planctomycetota bacterium. Lineage (GTDB taxonomy): Bacteria > Planctomycetota > B129-G9 > B129-G9 > B129-G9 > B129-G9. The sequence continues at coordinate 2,548 of QNCA01000432.1, read as the reverse complement.
CAGGCCCATGAGTGCGTACTTGTGGTCGGTGATCTCCAGCGCCCTCTTGTAATATTCCTTGGCCTTTTTCGTATTTTCGATCTTGAGGTACGCGTCGCCGAGCCGCGCCAGCGTGTTGAGGTATTTGGCGTCGAGGGCGATGATCTTTTCCCACCATTCGATTGCGCCGTTGATGTCGTCCATCCCGCGCATGCAGTCGCCGATGCCGAACATGGCGTATATGTTCCGGGGGTCCTTGGCGAGCGCGCGCTGGTAATATGGCAGGGCGTTGTCGAACTCGCGCTTGCGGCGGTAAAGGTTGCCCACCATGGTGAGTATGTTTATGAAGTTGTCGTCTATCTCCAGGAGTTTGTCGCAAAACTCGATGGCCTTATCGGTTTCGTCCATCTTGTAGTAAAGGTCGCCGAGACCCAGGTAGATGTACTTGTCGCCCTTGGAGACTTCGAGGGCCTTGAGGTAGAACTTTTCGGCGTCCTTGTATCGGCCGAGTTTCTTGGATGAGTCGCCCAGGCGTGTGAGGACCAGGTAGTCGTCCTCGTTGAGGTCGATGTACTGCTCCCAGTACTCGATGGCCTTTTCGTACTCCTCGAGGCCGCGGTAGGCGATGCCGATGCCGCGGAGCGCGAAAACGTTGTAGGATTCGCGTTCGATGACCTTTTCGTAGTATTCAATGGCCTTTCGGAAGTTTTTCTGCTTGCGGCAGATATCGCCCAGGCCGACGAGGACGTAGGGGTTTGTGTCGTCGATGTTGTACGCCTCGAGAAAGGTCCTGGTGGCTTCTTCGATTTGGCCCGCCTTGAGCAGCTCGTTGGCCTTTTTTGAGAGTTCGGCGACTTTGCGCGCCTTGCTTACCTCGGCGGCAGCATCATTGTCGTTCATTTTCGAGTCGTCCATGTCACACCATTGCAAAAAGATGCCGGAATTTTCTGCGACGGTCCGTTGTTGGACCACAACACCATTTCGTTTCCGCGCTATTTCCCTGGTGCGCATGCTCGATTTATTCCTCACCCGTTATCGGATAAGCCTTGCGGTTTCTTTAAGCAAAAGCATTGTCGGGTCTGTGCGGCGGTCTGCGCGAAATTTGTAAGCGCCCGCGTCAAAGGTGTGCGTGATGAAAGGTGACTGTCGCCTTTCCGACGCATGCCCCTTTGAATATACAGGACTCAATAGGCCAAACGCGCGACCGGCGCGTATGGTCTAAAGGAATTCGCGTTTAGTTCCGATGGTTTTTGCGGATAGCGTCATGATTGCGCCGGCGTTTCCGGCGCCTTGTGCCGGCGAACTTTGCGCCCGGCGGAAAATCGTTGAAACAAGGACGTAATTGTGGTATCTATTATGTCTTAATTGTAATGTTGGGTCAAGGCTACGGGCGCAATTCCGGAAAGCGGTCCCGCAGACGTATCAGCCGGCTGCGGTGCGGTCGAAGCCTTTATGTTTGCGGGAGCGTCCGCCTGTGGCGCTTAACATATCCACATGCCGTGCTTCGTTGAAGGAGCGGGCTGCCACCTTGTCTGAGGGAGTGAACCCATGAAAGTCGCGACGACACTTATGTCTCTTTGCGTGCTTGGACTCCTGCCATCCTGTTACAGCGTCAGCGCGCTTTTCGACGGAGGTCCGTACGAGATGGAACGCACGACCGAGGAATATAAGTTGGTTACCGACGAGGCCTACACGGTGGGCGTGGGGGATCTCCTGGAGATATCGATTCTCTCGGAAGGGCCCCAGGGGAACCCGATAGCGCCGGAGGACTTCACGCGCAGGGTGCCCGTTCTGCCCGACGGGAGGATTTCCTTCCTGTACAACGATGTGACGGGGGATGTGGCCGCGGCGGGCAAGACGGCGGGGGAGATAGCGAAAATCCTGCAGCGCCAGCTGGTCGAGAAGAGCAGGGTCTACCTCGGCGCGCAGGTGGCCGTGATAGTCATCGGCAGCGCGAGCAGCAGTTTCTACGTGGCTGGTGAGGTGCGCACCCCGGGGCAGTTCGGTCTCAGCCAGCCCACGACGGTCACCCAGGCCATCGTTCGCGCGGGGTGGTTCACGGAATTCGCCGACAAGAAGAACATACAGATAGTCAGGCGCGAAGGGGACCGTGAGATAAGGTACACGTTCAATTATACCGACTGGGAGAGGCGGCCGCGCCGGACAAAATATCACGATATGCTGCTCCGACCCAATGACATCGTCGTCGTGCCGGACTGAGTTCGTCGTGGTGTCTGCCCGGGCGATTTCCGGAGCGTGCGCCTGAAACACGGAAAAGCGTATGGGAAAACGAAGAGTCGAGGCCCCGGCCGTTCTCTTAATCGGGTTCTTAGCGATGCTGCTGGGCGGCGGCACCGCGCGGGCCCGCTTCAGGTTTCAGGCCGACGTTTCCGGCTCTTTGGAATTTAATGACAACATCTTCAGTTCGAGCGTGGATGTGGTCTCGGACCGCATATGGTCGTTTTCGCCGTCTGTGATTCTGTCGGAAGAGAGGGCAAACGGGAGCGTGACAGCCACGTTCGGTTACTCCAGGCGGGATTACTCAAAACGCGCCGACCAGGACCGCGAG
>QNCA01000431.1 GCA_003644325.1 Planctomycetota bacterium | reverse complement strand
GGCTGAGAAGACGTAACGAAAGACGATTCTTAAAATGATTGTGAATGAAAAATCAAGTACCTGATGATAGAGTCAAAAACAGTTTTAAAGTGATCCCGCGCAATGCTGTGCTTCAAGTTGGTTAAACTCTAAGAACTCAAAGGGGCTCCCCAAATGATAAGAAAACCCAACAAGTTGAGGCTCAAGTTAAACAGAGGCGAGCTGGTGGTGGGAAGCGCACTCCATTCCTGGAGCCCGAATGTCATGGAAGTGGCGGGGTTCGCCGGACTGGATTTCATGCGCATCGATGGCGAACACTCCTGGCGCCAGGATTCAACAGCGGAAAACCTGATGCGCGCAGCAGTGATCGCGGATGTGGTGCCCATGCTGCGCGTGGACAGGGATAACCCTTACCTTATCCGCAAGGCGCTGGAAATCGGCGCCGGAGCGGTTCTCGTGCCCAACATCAACACGCCTAAAGAGGCTGAAGCCGTGGTAAGTGCGGCCAAGTTTCCTCCCCATGGCATCCGGGGCTACTGCGGGGACTGCTTTTCCGCTTACTGGGGCACAAGGGCCGGGAAGGAATGGGTCGACTGGAGCGACACCCAGCCCATGATCGGCATAATGATCGAGCATGTCAAAGCCATGGAGTGTCTGGATGAGATTATGGCCGTCCAGGGATTGGATTTCATTTTTTTCGGTGCAGCGGATTATTCCATGTCCATCGGGTTGCGTAAGCCGCTCAGATATGATGAAAGAGTGCTGGAGGCTCTGGCAAAAACCATTTCAGCGGCCAAGCGGACCGGTATTCATGTGGGAGTGCCCACAGAGGAAGAAAACATCGAGCGTTATTACAAAATGGGTGTAACCATTTTCGAGGTCTCAAGCGACCTGTTGGCCCTGGATGAGGTATGGCGCAGGAACAGGGAATTTGTGGAGAAACTCTCCGCCGGGAAAAAACCACAGGATTAGCCCGCGCTCGGCGGCTTCCATCGCCTGGTATTGCTTCGCGCTTTAGCTTCCCTGGAATGTATAACTAATCTTCTTGTCTAGCATACTTAATAGTTTCTGGCGGAGAAGCTGGCTCTAAAAACTTTATCGGTACTTCAACTGGCCGAGGCCCTGGAGAATATCAGTGAGGCTTGCCGCGCTTTCGGGATGGATCCTACCAGCTTTTACGAATGAAAACGGCGTTTCCAGACTCATGGTCCCCAAGGGTTGATAGACCTGCCCCCGGTTCATAAAAGCCATCCCCAAACTACTCCACCGGAAGTGGTGGAAAAGATTCTCTAGCTTTCTACTGAACATCTCTCCTGGGATTTTGTGTCCTGCTGTCGGATTATCTCAAGCTCCAGGGAATATCCATCAGTTTATCCACCGTGCAAAAGATTCTGATCAAGCACACCAATGGCCTCCCGGTATGACCGTCTGTTGAAACCGTAGGAAAAAGCTTCAACAGAAAAGATAGAACTCACCGCCGAACAGGATCTACTTGATCGAGAAGGCCAATTCCTAATCTCAGTAAACAATATATGGAGTCCTCCCGTCCCGGGGATTTCCTGGCCCAGGATACTTTTTATCTGGGCCGTCTGAAAGGCATTGGCAAAATCTACCTCCAGGCCGTGGTTGACACATACAGTTCATTCGGCTTCGGTTTCCTGCACACTGGAGCGATGAAGGTTAGTCATAAACCTTAAAATCACCAAATCTGTGGGGTATAGAGTATGGTAAAGTGGGATGGAGGCAAAAGAAAAGGGTCCGGGAAAAGCTCCCAAACCCTTTGATATCAATGGTGGGCGCTGGCGGATTCGAACCACCGGCCTCCTGCTTGTAAGGCAGGCGCTCTGAACCAACTGAGCTAAGCGCCCTCTATCCTTCAGATAATAATGGCCAGGGGAACCAGTATACAGTAACCCAAAACAAGACACACCGGAGCGAAAGTAATCGAACCCATGCCCAGAGACACATGACCTATAATAATCACTATCAAGGCCACCAGAAACAACAACAGGTTCTTCTGGCTAAAAGCTCTGGTGGCACTCTGCAACTCTTCCCTGGATATTTTCCTGCCGCCCTTGCGTGAGGCGCCTTTTTCCTTGGGTTTTGCCATCTTAAGCTCTCACCAAACAACTCTCTCAATAGTTTTCCACGAAGTTCATAAAAATCTTCGGATTCACCATCTCAATTCGAATTTAAACATAATTTAACACTTATAATCACCCAGTCAAGAAAGCTCAGACAACTAAAATAACTTTCTTCACTTACCGGAATAAAGCTATGCCAGGCGGAAAATCTTCAGCCGATTTCGAGTTCTTCCAGGTATTGAGCGATACATTTATCATAGCGGCTGGTCAATCGGAAAACAGCCCGGGCCAACTCAAGCCTCGTCTTCAGGTCGACCCCCCCACCGTATTTCTTGAGTTGCTCAATAACAAGCCCATACTGCTCAGGAGAGGTCACCACAGCCACCGCCTTGAAATTCTTAGCAGCACTGCGCAGCATTGTCGGCCCGCCGATATCGATCTGTTCCACGGCTTCATCCAGAGTGACCCCTTCAACCTCTATTGTCCGCTCAAAAGGATAAAGGTTCACCACCACCATGTCGATCAGTTCAATGTCAAGTTCCTTGCACTGAGTCATGTGTTCCTGGAGGTCTCTTCTGGCCAGCAGGGCTGCATGAACCCTGGGGTGCAAAGTTTTGACCCGGCCGTCCAGTATTT
>QNCA01000430.1 GCA_003644325.1 Planctomycetota bacterium | reverse complement strand
CGATTACGAAGGGTTTCAGGGATGACGGCTCGCTCGTCGAGGAGCAGACCTTCCGCCATCTGCTTCAGAAAGCACTGGACGAGGAGTCGGATTTGGAGTGGAAGGTGATTAACGCCGGCGTCGGCGGCAATACCACCGATGACGCGCTCAAGCGCATAGACGCCGATGTGCTCGACCATAATCCGGACTATGTGACGATAATGTTCGGCGTGAACGACGCGTCGTTGCTGTCCTTTCCCGATTTCCGCGAGCGGCACGAGCCGCGCGTTCCACTCGATAGATTCGAAAGGAATCTCGAGACGATAATCGAAAAGATAGGCAAGGTCGGCGCGTAGCAGATTTTGATGACGCCGTGCCCGATGGGCAAGAAACATCCCTACCGCGATTCGCCGCCATACCGCGGTCGCGATATGAAGTTCATGCTGCGCGATTATGCCGAAGCCGTGCGAAAGATAGCCCGCGAGGTGGGTCTGCCCCTGTTGGATGTCTGGGAAAAGTTCATGGAGGGCGGCGACCCCGATAAATTGCTCCTCGACGGTGTGCACCCCAACGCCGACGGGCACCGCGTTATTGCCGATATGCTCATCGGCTTTTTCAGGGGAGAGGAGTGACGAATGCCCGTCAGGATTGGTTTTCTCGGCACGGGGCTCATCGCTCACCAGCACATGGAGATTCTCTCCCGAAACCCGAAGGCGAAGATGGTCGCCTTCTGCGACATCAACCCCGAAGCCGCGAGGGAGTCCGCTGAAAAGTACGGCGGTAACGCCTACACGGATTACCGCGCAATGCTCGATTCGGAGGAGTTGGACGCCGTTTATGTGTGCATCCCGCCCTTCGCGCACGAGGGACAGGAAATCGAAATCGCGCGCAGGGGAATCCACCTCTTCGTCGAAAAGCCGGTCACGCTCGACACTGAATTGGGCGAGCGCGTTGCCGAGGCAATTGAGGAGAATGGCGTAATCTCGTCGGTGGGTTATCATTTTCGCTATCTGGATACGGTTGACCTTGTGCGCGGTATCCTTCGCGAGCGAAGGATAGGCATGGCTCTGGGCTACTGGATGAGCCGCATCTGGAAGGCGCCTTGGTGGAAGATTCGCGAGAAGTCGGGCGGTCAAGCGGTGGAACAGACCACGCACATCTTCGATTTGGCTCGGTATCTTCTCGGCGAGGTGAAGGAGGTTTACGCAACGCGGATGCGTGGACTGGTCAATGATGTTCCCGATTTCAGGAACGACGACATGAGCTGCGTCATGCTGAAGTTCGAGAACGGCGCAATCGGCTGCATCACGAGCACCTGCATACTCGATTTCAAGTACAAGGCGGAGCTCGCGCTGGTGGGGAGGAAAATCGTAATCGAAATCTCTCTGGACGGGGTGCGGATTATCGAACCCGATGATAAGATTGCGGAGCACAAACCATCGGTTAACCCGAAGAGGCTCGAGAACGACATATTCATCGAAGCCGTCGAAAGCGGCGACGCGTCCGCAATCAGATGCACCTACGAGGACGGTCTTCGCACAGCGGCGGTTACGCTCGCCGCGAACAGGTCGATGGAGAGCGGCGAGGTTGTCAAATTGTAATCAAGGAGGAAGACGGCATGATTGAGTTGAAGGGCATCGTTCCGCCCGTTGCGACGCCGATGAATGCCGACGGCAGCGTTGACCTCGAATCGCTGCGGAAGTTGCTTCAACACCTCATCCGAGGCGGTGTGCATGCGCTGTTCGTGCTCGGCTCGACGGGCGAGTTCACGATGTTCACCGATGAGGAAAAGGCGAGGGTAGTGGAAACGGCGGTTGATGTTTCGGCGGGCAGATTGCCCGTGCTCGCCGGCGTCGGCGAGATGAGCACCCGAAGGGTCATCAACGCCGCCCGCGACGCGAAGTCCGCGGGAGCCGACGCGCTCGTGCTGCTATTGCCGTTCTACTACAACCTCCGTCACGAGAAGGAGAAGAAGCAGTTCTTCCTTCAGGTGGCGGATGCCGTTGAACTGCCGATGATAATCTACGAGAACCCACACACGACCAAGTTGTCCATTGCGGTGGAGACGGTGATGGAGCTGAGCGAGGACGGGCGGTTCATTGCAACGAAGGACAGCTCCGGCGACATGCGCAGGGTGCAGACGCTGTTGATGTTGCGGGGTAAGCGAAAGGATTTCGGCATATTGCAAGGCAGCGAGGAGCTGATAGGCATGTCGCTGTTGTTGGGCGCGGATGGCGGTGTGCCCGGCATCGCGAACCTCGTGCCTCGCCTCGCCGTCAAGCTCTATGAAGCCGCGCAGAAAAGGGACATCGCCCGCACATTGGAGATTCAGAAGCAAATAAACGAACTGCGCGGCGTCTATTTGCAGGAGGATAGCTCCGTTTACGGCGGGCTGAAGTACGCCTTGAGCCTCGCGGGGCTTTGTAAGCCTTATGTCGGTTCGCCCTTGCTTGCGCCCGAGCGGAAGGCAAGGGAAAATATCCGTAAGCTGCTCAAGAAGTATCGAATCGTCTGAACGAAGGGGATTCGCAAGATGAGCGATAAGCTGAATATTTCTCGTTCGCTGGCTCTCTATTCGGAGGCGCGGAAACTTATCCCAGGCGGTTCGCAGACGATGAGCAAACGCGCTGAGCAGTTCGCTTACGGCTATTATCCGATTTATGCCGAACGCGCCGAGGGCTCGCACATCTACGATGTTGACGGCAACGAATACATCGACTATGT
>QNCA01000429.1 GCA_003644325.1 Planctomycetota bacterium | reverse complement strand
GCTCTTCATTGAGAGCGTAATTGTCATGCTTGAACCCTTTGTTAATACGTTTGGCAGGACCGTATGTTGAGACTGCAAACCTGCTCAAGTTGACTGGGTTTTAGTTAACTTCGGTGACTGACACCAATTACGGAGCCGTTTCGACCTGGTCGGAACGGATCGTAGATTGGTGACTGTCACCGTAAGATGTTGTGAAACAGCAGATGAGGATCAAGCATCCACCATCATCCAGAAAAAGTCAGTCAACTTGAGAAACCTGGAAACGGGCGCGGGAATTTTTCATGTGGAACTGTCCCCTGAAGGAGTCAGAGCCTTCAGGGGACAGATTGCTTGCGGGGACTGCCCGCTCAACGATGTTTCCTGCGGATGAGGCCCGCCGCCAGCCCGAATCCCGCGCCGACAATCAGTAGTATGCTGCCGGGTTCGGGAACGAGGCCGATGTCAAGCCCATCAAGGTCATACGGAAAACCTCCGCCCGACTTCCAGAAGGTCGTCTCCAGCGGGATGATCTTCTCGCCGAAGAAAACATCGCTGCCCGGGTCGAAGTACGTGATGACGTTGAGGCCGTCATAGAGGAAGATGGTATCGCCGTCGAAGAACTGTCCTTCGAAGGGGGTGTCGTAGATGATACCGTAGGCGCTGGCATTGTTATCCCAGCCCAGCATCTTCGTGAACAGGCCGTCATCCCTCACGGAAAACAGGATATAATCCACGCCCTCGTCGAAGTGACCGTCGCCGTCGATGTCCTGCACGACGACGGCGTCAATGTCGAAGACGTATCGCATGAAGTCGTTGAGGGCTTCATAGCCCGCAACGGGCGTGTACTCGGGGTGGTCGATGAATCCCCAGACCTCGAACCAGCCGGTATCCCAGGAAACGTCGGTGAAAACCCAGGCTTCCATGACAGGATCCCAATCCAGGTCCGGGAGTTTGAGGGGATTGCCGAGCGAGAGAAAATCATCCTCTTTCAGCGACTCCTCGGCAACGCAGCCCGCTTCGGTGTCCCACACGTAACCGAGGTCCTCGAAGGGCCTTTGGCCGTCCGGGTAGAGCATCAGTTCGGCCAGCCTGACGGCATGCTCGAAGACGGTTCGCTCGACGACCCCGTTCTCCCAGTTTGCGCCGATCTTCCAGTCGGTGCCGTCTTTCCCCTCGTTGTGCTCTATCTCATCGGGGGTGTCGTCGTCCGGAAAAGCCGGATGGTGCCCGATTAACTCGACGGCGCGCCTTCGCACGGGGTCGGTGATGTCCGGGCGAGGCGTGAATCCCGCGGAAGGTTCGTACATGTCGCCGCTTGAGTCAAAGACCCACTCGTAGGGCGAGGTGGGGCCGTCGGAGTTGCCGTAAGGGTCGTATGTTCTTACCTCGGCCAGCACATCCGCCTCGTGCACTTCGGCCTGGTAGGTCTCCCAGAAGGCGTTCTCGCTCCTTTCGGCTATGTAGCGGCCGTTCTCTCCGTAGGTGGTTACACCCAGGTCCAAGCCGGGGTGGTTCTCTTGCAGTTCATAGTCGTCATGCCACCTGACGGGATATCCGCTGGCGGCGTCCGGGTCGCCCGGATTCTCGGGGTCCTGGGGATATTTCCCGGACTCATAAGGCTTTATCGAGCCGTCGGTGTCTTCCAGGTACATTGTGTAGGTGGTTCCGCCGATGACGATGTCGCCCCACCAGCGGCCGTTCGACGGGTTTATGGAAATGCCGGAGGCGTTGAAGTATTCGCCGGATATATCACCCTTTTGGTCAAATGCGCCCTCTCCCGGCGCGGAGAAGCCGCTGCCGTTCTCGACGCCCCACCGGCGCTCTCCGCCCAGGCTGTGCATGTACGCATGAGCGCCGTAGCGCAGCGTGCCGTCCGGGTTGAACTTGCCCGTCTTGCCCAGGCTACAGTAAATATTCTCCGCCGTCTGGTCGCTGACAGGCTGCATGATGTATGGGTTGTCAAAATCACTGCTGAGGGCCTGAAAATGATTGTACCTGAACCTGTCCGGGGCAAGGCCGGCATTGAAATCAAACCCGGTGACGTTGCGGTCGGCGCCCTTGTACGGGTCCACAATGCCCAGGTTGCCCGAAGGCGGGTCGGTCTGTGCGCCGCGTATGCGCATCATCTCTATCTGGTTCTCGTCTATCTCCAGGATGTCGGCGTTGTTCAAGTCGGGAAGGTATTGCTGCAAGATAGAGTACTTGATGTTCCTGGTCATCCCCTCCGGGGGCGCAAGCCACGTGGAGATGTCGTTGCCGAAGGAAAAGGCGGAAATCACTCTATACGCCTCGCCGCTCTCACCCCCCACATAAGCGCCCGTCCAAGATTTTCTGGATTGATTAGCGCCCCTCGAGCGCCAGGCGCCTTCTTCCGTCTGCAAATTTCCTACATCGCCTGGAATAAAGCCATACCCACCGGGTATGTACTTGTCCATGTTAAGTTTTTCGGTGGAGAAGGTCCAAGCGCCCCTGGTCTCGGGACAGGGATTGAAAAACAGATCTTCCCACGGAGGGGCGGCAAGGGCGGTGGAAAGGGGCGCCACGATAAGTGCGGCTGCAAGGATGGCTGCTGACATGCCTCTGATTATTCTGACGGTTATCATCATTCTTACCCTCACATCGATAAAGATAGGGTTACTGTAACGGCGCGCACAACGCCTCTTCTGCGAATGACCTATTCACCCAGTCTCTCTCAGCATGCGGGGTTCCGTCTCGTCCGGTTCAGG
>QNCA01000428.1 GCA_003644325.1 Planctomycetota bacterium | reverse complement strand
TATTCCTACTGGCATTTTCACTACTTGGAGGCTTTGCCATGGCTACAGAAGCAAACCGCATTGAGAAAGCGACATTCGCTGGTGGGTGCTTCTGGTGTATCGAGTCGGCATTTGAGGGGACCGAGGGCGTAATCTCGGCCACCTCTGGGTACACAGGCGGGAGCGAAAAAAACCCCAGCTACGAACAGGTCGCTTCCGGTGCCACCGGGCACCTCGAAGCGGTGGAGGTCACTTTCGATCCGGAAAAGATCTCTTATGTCGAGTTGCTGGACATCTTTTGGCGACAAATCGATCCATCTGATCCGGGAGGACAGTTCGACGACCGGGGCAAGCAATACACCACGGCCATCTTCGTGCACAACGACATGCAGCGCAGGCTGGCCGAACAATCAATCCAAAAAATCAATGACGCAGGTCTTTTCGACAAAAAACTGGCCACCAAAATCATCCCCTTCGAGATCTTCTACCCAGCCGAGGCCCATCACCAAGACTACCACCAGAAAAACAGCGCCCATTACAAAGCCTATCGTCGAGGCAGCGGACGCGATCAGTTCATCCAGAGGGTCTGGGAAGGCGTCCCGCGATCCAAACTGCTGCCCGGCAAAACAGCAAAACTCACCCCGCTCAAAATCCACGTGACCCAGCAAAACGGCACCGAGCGCGCCTTTGACAACGAGTACTGGGACAATCACCGAGAAGGTATCTACGTGGACCTGGTCTCGGGAGAAGTCCTGTTTTCCTCAAAAGACAAGTTCGACTCAGGCACGGGGTGGCCCTCTTTCTCCCGGGCGCTGCACGAAGACCGCGTGGTCGAACGAGAAGACCGCTCCGGTGGCATGGTCCGTGTCGAAGTACGCAGCCATGAGGCGGATGCCCACCTGGGGCACTTATTCAACGACGGCCCCTCGCCCACCGGGCAACGCTATTGCATCAACTCAGCCGCCCTGAGATTCATCCCGGTGGAGGACCTGGAGCAAGAGGGCTACGGTGAGTATAAAAAGGCTTTCGAGTAGGGGAAATTATTAGAATCGCTCAGTCTATCCAGTAACGCAGGGTGAAAAGTTGCCCGTCGCGGGTTAATTCCAGATCCAGTTCGCGGGCGTTTTGCATCAGCGCGGGCAGCTCGCTCAGGCGTTCGGGTCCGTCCAGGACCACCGATCCCACCCGGTGCAGCAGATCGCCCGGGGCCAGGCCCAGATGGGTCAACAAGGAACCTTCGGGCAACTCGCTGATTTTTAATCCCCCCACCTGCCCGTCTACGTCCAGTGACAGACTGAATCGCACACCGGTCAAGGAATCCCGGCCCTCTTCCAGCCACGCGTCGACCGCCCAGCGGCGCAGATGATAACGCCCCTGGCCTGCGTCCCGGACCCCTTTCAATCCTTGGGTCTCTTCGACCTGTTCGAGGTCTTCCTGTGCCGGCTGTTTTGACTTGCGCCGGTCTACGATGGTCAGAGTCCGCTGCTCGCCCTCCAGCTCAACCCGCACCGAGCTTGATCGTATGGCGATGAGCACCGAGCCATCGGGCAGTTCATCGCGCAAGCGATAGATCGCGGTGCTGTCCTGCTCGTCGGCAATGGAGGCCGAGGACCACCGGGCATCGGAGGCCACGGTGGTGCCTATCAAGCTCAAGGGATCCGAGGGGGGTTCTTCAAGGTCTCCCGTGGGCACCGGCGATCCGGTGTCAGGTGTTCCCAAGGCCGGTTCGGTCTCGTCGCTTGTCATCGCATCCTCGGGGAGGAAGGCAGAGGAAGACGACGTTTGGTTCGACGTTCTTTTCCAACCCACCAGCCACCAGGCCGCCAGTGCCGCCAGGAGCAAAACCGCCAGCAGAGCCAACACCAGAACCGTTTTCTTCGGCTTCTTCACCGGGCCGTTCTCCAGTCCAGCAGTCTTGACAACAGAGACTGCAATCGGCATGCCATCGAATCGAATCTTGCCTCAAACCCGTCAAATGCCCGGTATTGCAGCGCTCGACCTGCTAGCCATTCCGCAGGCCAAAAGACAGATTGGCAGCCTGTGTCTCCGAACAGATCAAGGCATGACAAAGTGTCAAAACCATCAGGACACGAAAGACCAGGCTACGAAAAACAGAACCACCAAATCGCAAAGCCCACCCAGGATTAGCCCTATCTTGGCGGCTCGCTCGCCATCGCCCTGCTCGCAAACCCCGCGGCCCGGACGGAAGGCCGCCACCAATCGCAAGCTGTATGCCAAACCGCCTGCCAAAATGCCCGGGATATGCATGACGTGGAAAGCATCGCCGGATGTGGCGGCCATGGCCCGGGCCACGGCCACCATGAAGACGGTGTAACCCAACACCGCCGCAACGATCAGCAGGCCGCCAAAAAACAGAGCCAAAGGCAAAACCCGATCGGAAACCAAGGCCAGCGCCCAGAGCAATACGAGGCCGCTACCCCAGCCCGCCACGACCCAGACCGCTTCGATGGGAAAGCGCGTCCCAATCCGCCCCTGGGCAAAAAGGTAAAACGCCAAGGAAGCAACGACGGCGGTGACGCCCAGGGCCGAATTGATCCGCATACAGCGTTGCTTGCCCATGGGATCGACCACGAGGGCCCTGATCATGCCCCCCACGCCTTGGCTCTGGATTTTTTTCTTTCCCTTGTTCTTGCTTCGGCCTTTTGACATGGGCCACCCATACCACTGGCCCAAGCACTTGCCAAGTCGGGCCCTGTGCGGGTACAAAAGGGC
>QNCA01000427.1 GCA_003644325.1 Planctomycetota bacterium | reverse complement strand
CGGAACTCACTCTCCGGGAATCGCTTCTCGAGTACCGACAGCAGTTTATCGGCCTCGCCGAAATTCTCCGCGTCAATGAACTTCCTGACACGCGCTATGTCCTCTCTGGCGCTTCCCTCGGCGAGTTCATTTATATTTGCTATCGCGTTTTCGATGTGATTCTCCATTCCCTCTTCTTTCTTAAGCACGTCCGGGGTGCTGCGGATTTTATGGACCGCCTCCACGAACTTGCCGGCCGCCGCCAATTCCTCGGCCTCTTTCACTATCTGTGTCCACAGTTGGTCTCTTTTCACCCAGGCATTGTTGTACATGATGTAACCGGCATTGTCGCGGACTTCGTTATACAGGGCGTCCAGGCCGGGGCGGTCCTTGATTTTGTCCGTTCGCGCAAGGGCCTGGGTCATTTCGGCCGAGGTGTCCGCCCTGACGGCGTCCAGGGCCTTGATTGCCCCTTCGAGGTCGCTTTCCTCCACCTTCTTGAGCGCCGCCTCGACGAGTGCGAGTTTGGCCTGGATGACTTTTTCCGTCTCCTGCTGCTTGTAAAGCGCTATCGCCGCTCTTACGGTTTCAGGAAATGCGCTTACGAGCGCTTCCACTTTCGGCCGCACGGCCGAATCGTCCTTGTAGAATTCGACAAGAAGGGTGCCCGCGTTCCGGCCATGTATCCTGCCGAGGGTGTCAACGATGGCGTTGCGCAGGGGCAGCCCGGCCTCGCCCGCGGCTGCCGCCCATGCCTGCCGGAAACTGTTCAGCCCCTCGCCGGTTAATGCATCATCGGCCTCCGACCCGAGCGCGCCCAAGGCGTTCAGCGCCTCCAGTTTCACTTCGTCATCCGCGTGATTTACAAGGCGCACATACTGAGCCGTGTATTCCCTGACCTTCAGGTTTCCGACGTGCCTGATTACGCGCTTGAGGCCGTCGGGGCCGGACTCGGGGTCGGCGAGGATTTCCTTTATCGGGTCGTCCTCGACTTGCCCGCGTTTCTGCCAGAGTACGGTGACCGCGTCTTCGGCTATTGATGCATCGGCGTCATTCACCAGCGGAACAATCGCCCGTATGGCGTACTCGGAGTCATATCTAGAAAGGACGCGCAGCAATTGTCTGCGCACTGACGGGTCGGGGTCTCCGGCAAGCGACGCCATCGCCTTGACCGACGCCTTTGATTCATACGCCGAGAGCACCTCAAGGGATTTCATGCGAATAGACGCATTCTCGTCTTCAATGCCCTTCTTAAGCAAATTGAGCATGTCATCCTCTGATATTCCCAGTTTCGCCGCAACGTCGAGGCACCTCAACTTGAAAGAGACGTCTTCATACTTGTCGAATACTCCCAGCAGTATGCTGAAGGTGTTATCGCGAATTTCTTCAGTCTTGAACCCGGACAGCAAGAACGCGGCTATCTCTCTTACATCCCTGTCACTATCTCTCATCGCGCTTACGAGGTAATCGATGCCGGTCGTTTCCCCGTTCTTAACCCTTCTGGCAATCTGTCGCGCCGCCCTCTCTTTAATAGTCGTCGTTCCGCGCTCCAGTTCCACGGCCAGTTCCTCCATGCTCATGTCGGCGATGCTCTTGCCGGTGTCCGTTGCCGCTCGCGACCCCGCGCCATCTCCCGGGCCGCCCGGCACGACGGCCGGCTGCCGGCTGCCCAGGAGCAGGATTCCGACGACGAACATCGTGAATATCATGCCCACGGCGAGGAGCGTAAGGAGCAGGTTCTGCCGCAGCGCGACGAGGATGTTCTGCTGTGCCGTAACCGTGGCGGGCGCCATTGCGGGGTAAGCGTTCGCACCGGTCTTCGCGGGCAGCGATACGCGCTCTCCCTTGATAAGCGCCAGCAGTTTATCCTCGCTGATGTCGTCGCGATGCAGCGTCACATCGCCCCTGTACGGCACAATGCCCTGCTGCTCACCTTTTGCCTGGAAGTTTTTTATATTGATGTTGTATATGACGTTGTTCCCGGTCTTTTGCGAATCCGAGACCAGCGGAAGGTTGGCGATTTCCCGCCTTATCGCTTCGTAGGATTCGTCGCCCGGCCGAGGTTTGCTGGGAAGTTTGGTGGATTCATCGTCCTCCACGAGTTCCCCGTGGATGGTGGCGCTCTGCTCCGGTACCGCCGGCTGGTCCCCCGGCTCGAGCAGTTCCATTGAAAACTGAGTGTCGGTGACTTCCTGGGTCGCCGTAGAGGGGGGTTTGGTTTCTTCCTGCGAAACCGCGGCCTGGGCCTTCAGGATTGCCGCCACCATCCTGGCCGGGAGGTAGCCCTTCTCAAGGATTACATCGATGAGGCCCTTTTCCCCGCCGGATTCCTTGCGAATCTTTTCGCATTCGCGGCATTGGTCCGGGGTGAGCAAATTGTTCTTGACGGCGATCTTGCAGAATATCGCTTCTTCTCGCGTAGCCATGAGCGGTCTCCCGAACACTTCCTTTGATACGGGACCACATTATAGTTAATATCGGCTGTAATGTCAATTTGGGTTTACGCTGGAGATTGACGGTTCTGGAGGAGTCAAATAAAAGGTCTCCTGTTTGTCGATAACCTTAATGACAACCACAACAAACAGGAGGACTTCGAGAGTCAAAACGACGTAACCCTCAATGACATGGAGCGCGTATTCTCCGCGACCGGCGGGCGCGGCACGTGGATATCCGACCGCGGCTACGACAGCAAAATTTTTCTCGCCGCCTGCTCGAGCGCAAGCGCCTCTTTACT
>QNCA01000426.1 GCA_003644325.1 Planctomycetota bacterium | reverse complement strand
GGCGATTTACCTGCTCCCCGAAAATCGGTGAAGAACCGTAAAAAGTGACAGCGCGGTTGAATTTCCCTATATGATTACCTTTTCTCCCGGCTCCGCCATATTTCGAGGAAATATCTCTTCAATTCCTCTCGGGCACCGGCATCCGCAAGGACATGGCGGATTGCGTTCTGGTAGTGTTTGCGGTGAGTGACAATGCCTTCCTGAATGACCCTGTTGTCGCCCCTGTATTCTATCCAGTTTGCGTGCAAGAGATGCTGCAGGAAATACACGGCCGCCTCCCCCTCTATGGCCATTTGGAAAGGACATGTGTGCACTCTGGTCTCGCGAGTCGAGTCAATGCACCCGGTAAGGAACGGAACCGTCTGTGACAACGGCCTTGCGCTGAATGCCTCCCATTCGTCCTTCAGGCCATATGTGAATATAGAACCTTCAAACGAACAGTTCGGCCGCCAGTCCTGCGAGCCGCAAAGACATCCGCCCTTCTCGAACACCATCTCGTTCCACTCCTTTGCCAGTTGAAGCGCGGCCGTCTTGTTCACGGGAGAATGTGATACTGCCATGCAGCCTGCAATGCCTAACAGTGTAACTGTCATTACGGGAATCCTCATGCCCTGCTTCCTTTGCTTGAATGGACCGGCGGATTGTGAGAGGTACATGGCCCCCCCATGGATCAGATCCCCCGTCACTCCTGCGGGCCGGGGCGACCATTGCCGTGTTTGTCGAAGCGGGTGAGGTTGTAGCGGGTGACGATGGACCAGACCTTGTCGGCGTAGTTTGGGTCTGTGGCGTACTTCTTCGCCACCTCCCCGATGTAGCGGCGCGGGTCGTCGCGGTAGTTCAGCGCGCCCGTGTAGTAGCGGCTGGTCGTCAGCAGGCGCGAGTGGTCCTCAAATGATTCCCCGAAGGTATGGTACGCACGAAATTTCGCGGTGACGGAAACCATGCGGCCATTGATATACTCATGCGTTGGAATTTCCACGTACCCCGCCGTGCCGGTGCCCTTTATCCCGAAGAGGTTTCGCCCCTCACATATCATCTTGCGCCTGGCGGGCGTGTCGGCCCGCAGCCAGCCGGTCTCGAGTATCGCCTGGGCGATTGTGATGGAGGCGGGTATGCCGGAGTTCTGCCGCTCGCGCACGGCGTGAAAACCCAGCCACTCTATCAATGCGGTCTTCTCCTCCTTTGTCCGGGCGCCACCGGGGCCAAGCGCCGGCGGCGAATCGCCGATTGGGGCCGGGGCGGTGGGTTGCGGTCCGCTCAGACACGATATGCCGATCGCGCCGAGCAGGAACGTGCATAGAATTATCTTGGCGTAGGCATCGACTCTGCAGAGAGGACGGCGCTTCGAACGCAGCGGAAATGACATGAGCGGAATTCCTTTATTCACTGGGAAAAGCGGCGACCGGCGGCATGCACGATTTTCGACGCATGTCCCTTTGAATACACAGGACTCAATAGTTGATTTTATAAATTATAAAGCATAAAGATTATATCTCCCGTTTGCCTCTCTGTCAAGAAGCAAAATCAAAAAAAAAGGAAGCACGGGGCGTGCACGCTCGGGGAGTCAGACCCCGCCCGTCGGCCCCGATAAATCGGGACATCCTCCTCGGTGTCCGCTCCCCCGCGGTGGAAATCGACTTTTGGCAACAGAAAGTAATTACTCAAGTTGACTGAGTTTTTGTTAACATCGGTGACTGTCACTAATTACGGAGCCGTTCCGACCTTGTCGGAACGGATCGTAGATTGGTGACCGTCACCGTAAGGTGTCCTAAAACAGGAACTTATGACCATGCACCCGGTGTTGCCCGGGAAAAGTCAGTCAACTTGAGTAATTAATGACAGTCATCGAAGTTAGCAAAAACCCGGTCAACTTGAATACCGGCGTTGCTATTAGAAGGGAAACCGCGGGTGGCAAAATCAGAAGATGAGGCGGGTCAGCCACATCGTGATGACGAGTACGGCGAGCGCCAGGCTGGCAATGCCGAACGCGCTCCATGCACCCCGGCGGGTTTCGGTGGAGAGTATCCCGTCGATGGCGTTGCATACGCGCTCTACAAGGCTCGGCCCGGCGGGCGCGACAACTTCGGTATCTTCAACCCCATCATCACCGACAAAGTCATCGGGGGGAATCTGCTCGCCGGGTGCCTGTGAATCTCCGGCGGTGGCCGCGCCGTCATCTACCGCTTCGCCTTCCCGGGCGGCCGTGCCGCTTTGTTTGGGCACCTCTTCGACCGGCGCTGCTTCGAATTCAGATGGCGTTTCGGTCTGCCGGGCGTCCGAATCCGGCGCTACCTCGGCGGCCGTTTGCTCGGCCTGGGCGGGCTGCTGTGTCTGCGCGGATTTCCCGCCTTCCGGGGCTTCTTCCGCAGTCGCCGTCGATGCCTGCTCGGACGGCGCTTCTTCGGACGCGGGCGCGTTTTCTTCCAGCACGGAGAAGAACCGCTGCTTGAGGAAATCATCCTCCCCCGGTTCGGACGTCATGTCTGCGGGTGATGACTCCGCTGGCGTGGAAGGCCGTGTGTCAGGCGTGTGCGCCTCGGGTTGGGTGGCGACGCTCGCCGGTTCCGCATTTGTGGTTGCCTGCCGTTCAGCGGGCTTGTCGTCCGCGCCCGCCGCTTCGGTTGACGGCGTCTCTACACTTTCCAACTCCCGGCTTATGGCGTCTATCTTTTCCTGCAGGGTCTCGTATTCTTCGGAGAGTTGCTCCTCTATCTCGT
>QNCA01000425.1 GCA_003644325.1 Planctomycetota bacterium | reverse complement strand
TGTCCAATTTCAGCGCGCCGCGCTTTATCAAATCCGCCGTGAACTGGCAAATATGTATCGGATAGGGAACCTCGAGGAAATCCATCGGTCCGTTCAGCGTCGTGGTGAAGAGCGCCGCGCGCCAGGCGTGACCGCACTCGCTCCAGATTATCTTCTTCACGCCCAGTTCTCGCGCCGCATCCAATATCCGCTTGTTAATTTTCTTCATGTCTCGATAGGTGTTGAACATGCCGTAGTTGGCGTGTTCGCTGGCATAGGTGCTGGTTGTCCAGCTCACACCCGCCGCGTGAAAGACCTTCGCGTAGCCAATCATCGTTTCGTCGTTCACGAACAAATCCGCGGAAGGTGGAACGAGCAACACCTCCGCCCCCTTCTCATCGACGGGCAAGCGCACATCAACCCCCGTCTCCTCCTTTATCTCTTCCTCCAGGAACTCGCAACTATCCTTCCATGCCGGCGCCGGAATGCCTAAATTGTTCCCCGTTTCATAGACCTTCGCCACCACCTCCGACCAGTATTTGCTGGCGACGCCTATTTCCGTCATTATCTCCCGCGCAGCCATGGTTATCTCGGCGGTGTCGATTCCGTAGGGGCAATAGACCGAGCAACGCCGGCACTCCGAACACTGATAGAAGTATGTGTACCACTCCTCCAGTACTTCCTCGGTCAAATCCTCGGCGCCGGCTAACCTGCCGAAAATCCTGCCCGTCCACGTGAAATATCGCTTGTAAACCTTTCGGAGCAACTCGGCGCGGGCGACGGGCATGTTCTTCGGGTCGCCCGTGCCCAGGAAGAACTGGCACTTGTCCGCGCACGCGCCGCATTTCACGCAGATATCGAGATAAAGTCGCAGCGACCGGCGCTTCTCCAGCAATTCGCCCAATTTCTTAATCGCCACTTCCTTCCAGTTCTTCACCCTCGTCGTGGGATATCCGAGCGTGGTCATGTCCTTCTCGATGCAGGGATAGCATTTCTGCTCGAGCGTCGCATTCTCCTTGATTTCGGGAACGGGCAATATCTGCTTCACTTTACCTCACCACCTTGCCGCACGCTGCGGGGCTGAGCATCCCATGGGTTGACGAACACCTGCCTCCAGTTGTTCCGCTGGTTGCGCGTCGGGCTGAAAAAAATGCCCGCAAGGTGCATAATCTTGCTGAAAGGCAGATAAATCAACAGCAACATCACCAGCGAAAAATGAGTCAGGAACATCGCGCTCGCCGGCGGCGGCACCGGCTTCAACACCATCAAACTCAATATGTAATCCTTCACCGCGAGCAAATCCACACGCGCGTAATAGTTCATAGCGAGACCACTCGCCACGATTGACAACAGCAGCAGAAGGGGCAACCAATCCGCCCATCCGGAAATGTAAAGCAACCGTTCGTTGGTCAAACGCCTGATGAGCAGAAACAGGAGCGGAACCGGCAGAAAATAGGCGAAGTACGGGGCGATATCCCCCCAGCAAACGATGAACCAGGGCACCGGATAAAGAAAATACCGCAGGTGACGGAGCAACACACTGAGCAAGCAAATGTGGAAGGCAATCCCGCCCAGCCAGAGGAGTCTGTCGCCTTTGAAAAGGCTTCGAAAGATAAGCACCTCCGACGCCATCCTGCCGATGACGCCCGGCACGGTATCGGGCGCCGGCGTCGTGGGTATCCGCAGCGGAACCGCGGACCTCGCCCATGTCCAGATGCGCCACAATGCGCCGCAAAGAAAAACCACTATCGCGACATAGGGCAGCACATAACCGACGAAATATGTGATGAGTCTTCCGATCAGCGTCATGTCGTCGTCATTGCCTCCGCAGTCGTAGCGTTCCAGAAGTACGGGATTGAGAATTTTAATCTCACCCGCCCGGTGTGTCAACTCCCATTTCAACGGGCTGAGGCGCCTTCCCGAAGCGGTTACTCCGCGATGTCGAATTCCATGTCAATTTCGGGCGGGTTGTGGAGCGTGTTGTGCACCACGCATCCTTCCGCGGCGCGCCGCGCCGCAACGACGCGGTCCTCCGGGAAGCCTTTGGGCAGCGTGATGTCGATCGCGATGCGAGCGACGCGCCTGCCGTCCTCGGCAAGTTCCGGAACGAGGTCAACAGTTATCCCTTCCGCAGTTATGCCCTTGGTCTGGCAGTATCTGACGATTCGTCCCGCCATGCATGCCCCCAACGCGGCGACCAACAGTTCCGGCGACATGGGACCGGCGTCCGTGCCCCCCTCGTCGGTGGGTCTATCAACCGTCAACTGATGTTTACCGATCGTAATGGAAAATTTCAGACCGCCCTCGTGGTTTATGCTGATGAGCCTCACTTTGTTTGCTCCTTTCGCAAATCCCGCGCCTCGCCTTCGGCGTGGCACCAAGCGCAGCGGGTGATTTCCACGGGCAGCCTCTTCGGCTGCTCCGATTGCTTCTTCTTGTGGCAGTCAATGCAGAGCTCGTGCATCGCCGACATGTATCCGACGGCGACATAATCGGCGGAGTTCTTCGGAGCGCGCACCAGCGAGCCCTTCACCAACATATCCTCGTGACATTCCTCGCAGCGGGCGGAGGTCTCGCGCGTTTTCGGCAACGAGGGGTCTTTGTGGCACTTCGCACAGCCGCTATTCCCGTTCATCTGCGCCACATGTGACTCGTGATTGAAAATATCAGTCGGGAGAAACATATCCCGATGGCACTCCCAGCAGGATGTCTCCCTGTCCTTTGGCATGTTGAGATGATG
>QNCA01000424.1 GCA_003644325.1 Planctomycetota bacterium | reverse complement strand
GGTCCATGAAAAGGTGAGTTATGTGAACGACTCAGTGTACGCTCTGATGTTTAACGGTTCTATACTCAGGGACTACTTTGTTGATAACTGGCCGCACGGAACGTATGATGAAGGGGAGCACAACGATTACACGTTCCCAGGATACATCGGTAAGAGTAACGAGACGTGCTCTGCACTTGGTCTTGTATGCAGCCTTAGCGAACCGCAAAACTTTACGTTTTTGCAGACAGACCCATGGACGGTGCAGTTATACTTTGAGATCACACGAAACATCACAACCGCGGATGGTGCGGCTGGGATAGTCAACGATGTGGTGATAGTAAACCAATCATTTAACATAGAAGGGTTCATAGACCCTTTGGTATCTGAGATGATGACAGGCGCTCCCGATGCCCCGGCCGAGCCAAGGAGGCAAATGTTCCCTTACAAGGGCGATGTTAACGTTTCTGTATCAGACGTTACTATAAGCAGCACGATGCCTTCCGGCACTACAAGGGGTAAAGGGTTCTTTTACGGTCCGATCGTTACAGACCCGACACTGCCGGTCGGGAACAACACCTGGAAGTATATACTTAAGACTACATGGGATGACATAGCTTCTCTCCCACCAACCCAGAGGGACAGCGTACTGAACGGTTACGGAGCTTTCATAATAACAGACGCGTCCGTTAACACAACGACTACTGTAAGAGAAAGTGAGAACAGCGGAACGTACGATTTAACTTATTGCGGAGGCGCTGTCGTGCGCACGTACACACTTTATTGCAGGATGCGATGCGAGGACATCACCTATTCTGAGGAAGATTGCCAGTTTGATTGCATAAATGAAACATCGACATGTACAAACCAAGCACACAAGATCTGTTTGAACAGTGGTTCTTACGATGATATATGTTTCGGTGGGTTGATTAACTGTGGTGGTGGAGTGTTCGAGAGCGTGTTTGACGCCGTCACTCCAAGCATCGAATCAGGGTTGTGCAATTTCACTGCTGCGTTCGGTCCATCTTCGGTAGACATAACGTTAACCAACCCTACAGATAAGCCCTACATAGTGACAGAATCTTCTATCCCAGATTCTGTGTTCGGTCCTCCAGCGATTAACTACCCGTTTGGTGAAGAGGATTCTAACGAAAGTAGCAGGTACAGAGTGTTGATTAATAACGAATACTGGATCGATACATCTGATTTTAATACGTTGTCTGATACCGATAAGGGGGATAGGCGTAGTGACCTGTTCAACGGTTATCATGAACTTTGGAACATAGAGAATCTCAGAGAGATGGCGATGTGCGAGTCATACGTTCGTGACGATGACGGCCTAGCACCGTCTTTCTTTCAACGAATGATCGATGACGGTGAAGATTTGAAGGGTGGAAACCTCAGCCTTGAATCGTTCGTTACCGGGAGATGGGCTGTTAACGATTATTCAAAGGTTGACTATGAATATGCTCAGAGTATCAGCATCTCTACAGACAACTATCTTAAGGGTATGCCGGGAAACAAGATGCAGTCTCAGGTTACAGACGCGTCTTCACCGATAGGGCATTTCGGTCTTTCCAGTTCTGCTATAAATAGATACGGTCTGACAGATACTATAGAATGTGGCAGGGATGTGAAGTGTACCTAAATAGACACACTAATGTGAAAGGTGTTTCTATGAGAATCAGTTCGATGATGGGTCAGGCGTCATTTGAATCTCTGACGCTGTTGGGGTTCGTTATTCTGTTCTCTGTCCCGTTAATCATGCTACTAACAAGCATAAGCTCTGACGACGCGGCTGTCGAACAAGCCAAGACGACCGTGAAGATTCTGTCCGATGCAGTTAACACGGTTTACATTCAAGGCTCTGGTTCGCAGAAATTGCTACTCGTTGCCTATCCTCAGAGGCTTCTCAACGTTACTCTGAATGACACTGGCAGTGGCCTATCCGAAATAACGTTTACCGTCAACACACAGAGTGGTCCTACAGATGTGGTTGGTATAACGATAGCGCCCGTGAACAAAGTGGAGAGCGATCTCCTGGCAGGAAGATTCGGTGCTGGGCTCCAGAGGGTGTTGGTGTACTATGACGACGTATCGGACACCGTAGTTCTCAAAGCGGTTGACTGAATGATGTCTGGCATAAAGATGAAGTCTTGCACAACAACTGTTTCGACGATACGACGGGGTTGGATGGCATGGTGGGGGAAGATATGGTCAAAGGGTCTGTAAGGCCTGTTAAACCGGTAAGGACAACAAAGGTGAGTACGATGAAAGGTCAGGCCGCAATCGAGTTCTACGCATTCCTTGGTGTATTCCTGTTGATGTTTGCGTTCATAGGGCTAACATTCCTTTCACAGGCAAGCATGTACAGTAACAGGGTTAGACAGGAGGTTGGTCGCGAGGTAAGCGCCGCATACGCAGACATGGTAAACTTTGCGGCCGTCGGTGGTAACGGGTTTTACGGTTATTTTAGGCCCCCATCTGACAAAATACTGGATAACTATTACGATATAACGTTCAACGGTAGCATGCGTGTGGTTATCGTGAATGGCACGAGCAGCCAGGGCGACTTCGTGTTCATCCATCCTATAATAACGGGAGACATCGTCGTGTCAGGTGTAGCAGGTTCTGGCACTTATCATTCGGACACTGTTGATTGTATTAACGTTACTAACATCAACGGAACCGTGTACATAAGCGTTGTTCCTGTCTCGTACTGTTAGGTGATGTTATGAAGAGCAT
>QNCA01000423.1 GCA_003644325.1 Planctomycetota bacterium | reverse complement strand
GCGTTGTCGCGTATCTTATCCTCCGGGCAGATGAAAACCTCTTCCTGCGTCAACATACCCGTGAAATATAACTTGGCGAGGAAGAGGTCGCCGCTTGCGTCGGGATACCTGCCCCCGAACTTGTTCTGATAAAGCCCCAGTGCCAGGTGAATCTGCTGGAGGTTGACTTGGCACTTCACATCTCGAACCTGGGCGAGGATGACCGGGCCCATTACGACAACCAGTGACATCAGTCCCAGGAGCCCGATGCCCCCGACCAGCAGGATGATTAACGCCACGAGCCAGGCCTTGCTCTTTTTTCGGGGATACCCCTGCGGCGGATACTGGCCATACGGGGGATAAGGTCCCGCGGGCGGCGGTCCCTGGGGCGGGTAGTTGGGGGGCGGCCCCTGGGGCGGGTAATTGGGGGGCGGCCCCTGGGGCGGCTGCGGATTACCGGGTGTCTGCGACATGATAAACCTCCTTTATGGGGTTGAGGATAAAAGGTCCGTTCCGTCCGTTAACCGGATGATGCTTTTCGTGTTTGGCGGAGAGATCTCCGTGTTACTCTTGCGGTGACAGTCACCATCTACGAGCTAGCCTCCCCGACCCATACAGGCCCCCGTCAAGTCGGGGGCAGGTCGGGGGGCCTGCGCTCCGCAATGTGACAGTCACCTATTGGTCACCTATTGGTCACCGATTGAGCGTGTTACGTTTCGATGCCCGCGGATTTGGCGAACTGGAGCAGGAGTTCGCGCTGGGGTGCGGTGAGTTTCGCGGGCAGTTTCACCTTTATTACGACGTACATATCTCCCGTCCTGCCGTCGGCGGCGACGCCACGGCCCTTAAGGCGCAGTTTGCTGCCCGGCTGCGTGCCGGGGGGGATTCTGAGTTTGATTTTCCCGTCGAGCGTGTCCACTTCGACCTTTGAGCCGAGGATTGCCTGAACCATGTTGACGGTGCACTCGGTATAGATGTTGTCGCCCTTGCGCTTGAACTTGCCGTGCGGCAGGACGTGTATGCGCAGGAAGAGGTCTCCGCGCGGGCCGCCGGCTATGCCCGGCTTGCCGTGGCCGCGTATCCGGATCTTCGCGTCGTTTTTGATGCCGGGCGGGATGCGCGCGGAGATGGCTTTCTTCTTTCGCACCACGCCCGAGCCGTGGCAGGCGGCACATGGTTTCTGGACGATTTTCCCCCGGCCGTAACAGTTGGGGCAGGGTCTGCTGAAGGCGAACGCGCCCTGTCCTTCTTGCAGCCTGCCGCTGCCGCCGCAGACGGAGCACTTCTTCATCTTCGTGCCGGGCTGCGCGCCGGTGCCTTTGCAGACCGGGCAGGTCTCTTCTTCCGGGATCCGCACCCGGGTCTTGCCGCCGTGGATGGCGGTCTCGAATGGTATGTCGATTCGCAGGTAAACGTCCTGTCCCTTTTGCGGCTGATACCGACTGGTGCGGGCGTGGCCGCCGAAGTCGAAGAGGTCGTGGAAGATGTCGCCCAGTCCGCCCATGCCGCCGAGGTCTTCGAACCGGATTTCCCGGCCTCCTCTCGATGCGGCGCGGGGGTCGAAACCGCCGAACTGCTGGAACACATCAAACCCAGCCCCGCCGTAACCCTGTTTGCCCAGCCTGCGAAATTGGTCGTACTGTGCCCGTTTTTTCCTGTCGCTCAGGACGTCGTATGCCTTGCTTATTTCCTTGAACTTTTGTTCGGCGCCCTTGTCGTTCTTGTTGCGGTCGGGGTGGTACTTCTTCGCCAGGCGGCGGTAGGCCTTGCGTATTTCATCTGCGCCGGCGTCCGCCTTAACACCGAGTATTTCGTAGTAATCTTCCTGTGTCATCTTGTCCGGTCGGTTTTGCCTACGGGTACACCGCCTCGAAAAACTTCAGCAATATGTCGCCGCCGTCGCTGTACCGGTAGCGGAAGGTGTAAGTATGCTTCCCTTCGGGCACTCTAATAACGGATACGTGGGGAGTGCTTGCCGATTCAGATTCCGCGTGCTCGAAAAGGATATCGTTGCGCCGGTAGCAATACGCCGGCTCGGCATGGTCCGTGCCCGTCTCGTCCCCGCGGGCATAAATATATTTTCTCACGTTGTCCAGGGGCTCGTCGCGACTGAGGCTGCACATGCTGATTACCATGATTGTTCCGGGGCCCTGGACTTCGAGCGCGATCTCCTCCCCTTCGTTCAGGGCGTAGAAGACCTCGCGGTTCCACTCGCCGTTTTCCGACTTCATCACGGTATAACGCACGAAGGCGGAGGGGTGAATTTCTTTCAGCGAGTCGAGGCCGTGCGTATGGTCCTTCGGTATGGCACGCGCAACGTCGGAGGGCAGAAGCGTCTCCACGGGCTTTGCCCGGTTTTCCTCCAGCCAGGTTTTGGTATCGCCGATATCCGCGCTCCATGTGGCGTCTTCGGTGATCTTCTGCCGGGTCCAGTAGTATTCGGGTTCGGCGGCTTCCGCCACCGCCTTGAAGAATTTTCCCGCACCCTCCCACACCTTGCAGCCCGTCAGAAGGCCCGCGGCGATGAGGAGCAGCGCGATTATGAGCGCTTTGTTTTTCATCTTTTCCTCCGGCTGATGATACTGCGTTTTGCCGCGCCCGCGGCACAAGTCAATCGTTTATTATAACGATAGGCATTATGTGTTGCCAGAGTTTTTGCGGAGGGCCAAACGCTTTGACTTGGTACGGGCGGGTGGCTAAAATCATGGCCCGGCCACGGGCGTTGATAACAATGCGAGGGACAATG
>QNCA01000422.1 GCA_003644325.1 Planctomycetota bacterium | reverse complement strand
TGCTTCATCATCCACTACACGAAAGTCTGCGGGAACTCGAGGGGCGTGGAAGAGGGCTGGGACGCGGAACTCGGCCTGGAGACCGAAATCGTGCCGCTGACGAGGCCGAATGGTCTGTGGGCGGGCAACATCTTCAGCGGCACAGTGAAGTTGGACGGAAAGCCCGTGCCCTACGCCGAGATAGAGGTCGAGTATTACAACGACAACCCGAAGAACAAGGTGCATGCGCCAACGGAGGCGCATATAACGCAGGTGATAAAGGCGGACGGCAACGGCGTGTTTCACTACGCGATGCCGCGCGCGGGCTGGTGGGCGTTCGCCGCGCTCAACACGGCCGACTTCAAAATGAAACACGACGGCGAGGACAAGGACGTGGAACTCGGTGCGGTCATCTGGGTAAAGACCTACGAGATGGAGTAGATGCATATATCTGAAGGCATACTGCCCTGGCCCGTATTGGCTGCGGGGGCGGGGCTTGCCGCCGCGGGCACGTTCGTCGGGCTGAAAAAACTGGACTATGAACACGTCCCGCGCGTGGGGGTCATGGCGGCGGCGTTTTTCGTCGTCTCGCTCATCCATGTGCCGCTGCCCGGCACAAGCGTACACCTTATCGGCAACGGACTGGCGGGGCTGATACTGGGGTGGCAGGCGTTCCCGGCGATATTGGTGGGGTTGTTTCTCCAGGCGCTTCTCTTCCAGTTCGGGGGATTCACCACGCTGGGCGTAAATACCCTGGACATGGCGCTGCCGGCGGTCCTGGTGGGAATCGCCTTCCGCCCGCTGGTCAGCAGAAGCAGCAGTTTGATTCGCATATATTCCGGCGGGTTTCTGGCGGGTTTCCTGGCCGTGTTGATGGCGGGAGTGCTTACGGCGCTGGCGCTGACACTGGCCGGAAATGAATTCTCATTACAGGCGAAAATCATCTTCGTGGCACACATTCCCATAATGATAATTGAGGGGATAATCTGCGCCTTGTGCATCGGGTTTCTCTGGAATATGAAACCGGAAATACTGGGGGTAAAAAGATGAGGATGCTTTCATTTGCCCTGGCGTGTCTCCTTCCGGCGGCTCTCTCGGCAAGCGCGCATGCACACGCGGTCAAACTCTGGGCGACCGTGGAGGGAGACCGGGTAAAGGTGTGGGGATTCTTCGGCGCGGGCGGCGGCAACGCGCAGGGCGCGAAGGTCATCGTTACCGAGCCCGACGGGACGCCCGTTGCAGAGGGTGTTACGAACTCCGACGGACTCTTTTTCTTCACGCCGGCGCGTAAGGCCGACCTGCTGATAAAAATCGACGCCGGCATGGGACACTGTGCCGAATATACGCTCGGCGCGGACGAACTGGAAGGCCTGGATATGGCGGCGACGGCGGCGGAGGGCACAGAAGTGAATCAAACCCCGCCCGCCTCTAAAGAATCCGTTGCAATACTGAAAAAGATGAACGCCCGCCTGGCGGGCATCGAGAAAAAATTGAATAGACTCTTGCAGCCTGACGATGCCACGCGCTGGCAGGACATAATCGCCGGGGTAGGTTACATCCTGGGACTGGCGGGGATAACCATGTACTTCATGGCCGGAAGGAAGCGCAGGGGACAGTGATATCCGCGCATACAATCGATAAGTTCGCGGAGGGCGACACCCTGCTGCATCGGCTCGACCCGCGAGTCAAGATAATGTGTACCGTGATATTCGGCGTGGTGATCGCCGTAACGTACGATGCGCGCATCCTGGCGCCGGCGCTGGCTTTTGCGGTACTGCTGGTCTCGATCGCCCGTTTGCGGGCGGTCCTGGTGCTCAAGCGGCTGTTGATAGCCAACTTTTTCATTTTTTTCCTGTGGCTCACGCTGCCGTTTACGACACCCGGCCGGGCGCTTGTGCACGTCGGACCGCTGGCGCTTACGCTGGACGGCCTGGGAAAGGCGCTCCTGATTACGCTCAAGACCAACGCGATTCTGATTACATGCATCGCCCTGCTTAATACGTCCCGCCTGCGCGACCTGGCGCATGCGGCGCTTCACCTGCGGGTTCCGGAAAAACTGGTGCTCATTCTCTTTTTCTGCGTGCGATACATCGAGGTCATCCTGGCTGAGTATCACGGGCTTATGCAGGCGATGAAATCGCGGGCCTTTGTATCGAAAACCGGCCTGCGCACCTATCGCGCATACGCACACCTTGTGGGGGCGCTGCTGGTCCGCAGTTACGACCGCGCGGGGCGAATCTACCAGGCCATGCTCAGCCGTGGTTTTGAAGGCAAGTTCCGCCTCTTCTCGCATTTCAGGTTGAGGCCCGTTGACTGCGTGGTCGGCGCAAGCATCCTCTGCTTCACGGTCGTCATCGGAATCCTCCAATGGATATAATATTCTCAAGTTGACCGGGTTTTTGTTAACCGCGGCCCGTACGGGCCGCGTGAGGGCAAAGGGCAAGGGGTAAGGGCAGGGGATTTTTTACGTTGTGTTTTGCGTAGTTTCAGGGTTGACCCCGAAAGCAAGAAAGGCAAAAAGTAAAAGACTCAAGTTGACTGACTTTTTCCGGGCAATGCCGGATGTTTGACTATAAGTTTCCATTTTGCCGGGCCTTACGGTGACAGTCATTAATCTACTCAAGTTGACTGACTTTTTCTGGATGATGGTGGGTGCTTGATTATAATCTGCTGTTTCACAACACCTTACGGTGACAGTCACCAATCTACGATCCGTTCCGACAAGGTCGGAACGGCTCCGTAATTGGTGACAGTCACCGAGG
>QNCA01000421.1 GCA_003644325.1 Planctomycetota bacterium | reverse complement strand
TTGATGGGTGAGCGAGGTATAGACCATGTAACCGCCCGTGGTGTGCAAAACCCCCTTGGGCTTGCCGGTGGAGCCGGAGGTGTAGAGGATGAAGAGCGGGTCTTCGGCGTCCATCTCCTCGGCAGGGCAATCCTCGGAGGCGCCCTCCATCAGGTCGTGCCACCAGTATTCCTTGCCTTCCTGCAATGTCACGTCGCTCTTCGTGCGCTGAACAACGATGACGTTCTCGACGCAGGGACACTCCGCCACGGCGGCGTCGGCGTTCTTCTTCAGCGGGATGGTCTTTCCGGAGCGGAAGGAGCCGTCGGAGGTAATCAGCGTTTTGCATTCGCTGTCGAGTATCCTGTCGCGAAGCGCTTCCGCAGAGAACCCGCCGAATACTATGCTGTGGATGGCGCCGATACGCGCGCAGGCGAGCATGGCGACGGCCAGTTCAGGTATCATGGGCAGGTAGATGGCCACGCGGTCGCCCTTCTTCACGCCTTTGTCTTTCAGCACGTTGGCGAACTTGCAGACCTCGCGGTGCAGTTCCTTGTAGGTGTAAGTCCTGCTGTCCTCTTCCGGCTCGCCCTGCCAGATGATTGCGGCCTTGTTCTCGCGCTCGGTGCCGAGGTGCCTGTCCAGGCAGTTATACGCGACGTTAATCTTGCCGCCGACGAACCACTGTATTTTAGGCTCGTCAAAGTTGCTGTCCTGAACCTTGTCCCATTTCTTGAACCAGTGCAGGTTTTCGGCCATCTCGCCCCAGAAGCCGTCGGGGTCTTTTATCGAACGGTCGTACATCTCCTGGTACTGTTCGATGGACTTGATATGAGCCTTTTCGGTAAATGACGCGGGAGGCGGGAACTTCCGTCCTTCCGTGCTCATGGATATGATGCCCTTCTTTTCATCAGTCATCAATTCGCCCTCCTGTGCGCAAAACGGAAACAGCGTGCTATACCTGTTACGGACAACGGCAATGGAAGCCGCGATAACGGTGTCACTTCCAAAGGTGTGACGAGACTCGGATTATCCCACGGCTCCAACACGGTCACCGAGTGAGCGGAGCCGGTCATAAGAAAGAGAGAGATTTTACCAACGTTTGGCCGGGAGGCAAGCAAATTATTCGATGTTTGCGGATTTTTTGCCCCGTCCCGGCGGCCGCGGGTATAGTTTCTTTGGGTAACAGTTTTTTTCCTGCCGCCATTGTTGACATTGCAGGGCCTTGTCATTAGACTGGAGTTCTCATTTCATCTTTTTTGGGAGGTAGTAGATATGACTGTCTCCGCACGCGCCAAGAAGTTTTTGGACGAAAATCACGTCAAGTATGAAGTCCGCAGCCATGACAAGACCTTCACCGCGCAGGGCCTGGCCAGCACAGAGCACATCTCCGGCAAGGAGGTGGCCAAGGTCGTCCTTCTGAAACTGAGCGGCGGCTCGTATGTCATGGCGGTCATGCCCGCCCACCAGTTGGTCGACATGGACCATGTCCGGAAGGTCAGCGGCGAGTCGGCCACCCTGGCGGACGAGAGCGAGTTCCAGGCGCTCTTCCCCGACTGCGAGATCGGCGCGATGAGTCCCTTCGGCAACCTCTACAACATCCCCGTGTATGCGGACGAGGCCCTGGCGAAGGACGAGGAAATAGAGTTCAACGCCGGCACGCATACGGAGGCCATCCGGATGAAGTTCGCCGACTTCGAGCGCCTGGTCCGCCCGAAGATCTGCAAACTGAGCGCCGTTACCTGACAAGGACGGCCCCCGGACGGATTGAGAAACCCGCTTCGAGAAATCAAAAAGGACACAGACTACATGTCCGAAGTGAGATTTCTTGTCGGTGGGAAGGTACATCTGCGGCCGATGGAGCCGTCGGACTTGCCGCATGTGCGCAAGTGGGTCAACGATACTGAAACACGGCGGTTCATCGGCGAAATCCGCCCGAAGAGCATGGCCGACGCGGCGGTGCGTTTCTACGAAAAGTGCGGTTTCAAGCGGGAAGGCGCACAGCGGCACGGCTACTACTGCGACGGTCGCTATCACGACGTCATCATGATGAGTATCCTGGAAGGTGAATTCCGTGAAAGCGAGGCAAAAGGGGCCTGAATTCGTCGGGTGACGTGATTAAAATTCGATAAAATGAACCAACTCCTCGCCAATCTTTTCGAGGTTAAAGTGAAGAACCATTTTCCTGTTCACCTGCGTTTTTTCTGCCGTATCAATACCCTTTTTCGGCTTCTTCGGGCGACTTGTCGATGTTCTTGGCCCAGGTATAGAAGCAGCCCCGGCCCTCGCCCAGCAGGAAGTTGCGCACCAGGTATGTCTTAAGAGGCGTTTTCTCGCCGAGGAGTTTGTAAACTCGGTCGCAAATCTCCGGCTTGATATGGTCTTCCGCGCCTTCGGGCAGGGTGTTGTTCGCCCATTTTTCAAGGGAAAGCCAGTAGGCCTGTATGGCGGCTTCGCGCGGGACACGGCTGTGGCAGTATAGCATGTTCCACTGCAGTCGGCCGATGTTGGCGATGACGCCCTCCTGCAGTTCGCGGAAGTTCCACTGGCACGGCGCGCATGACCACTGCCTGAGCCAATCCACAAAGGCCGTCGGCTCATCGACCTTTTCGTTTATCTCTTCCTCCCACCCCACCACCTGCTGTGAAGTGGACTCCAAGTCGTAGTAGTACCCGCCCTCTTCCATGTCGTAGAGGTCGTAGAAATTGACGACCTTCAGTTCGGTCGGCTTTACCGGGTCGTCGGATATGACGTTGAAGGTAGTGCGCCAGCG
>QNCA01000420.1 GCA_003644325.1 Planctomycetota bacterium | reverse complement strand
TTGCAATACTTGACTTTAGTGCTTTTATTAACTATGTTTAATTCCGTGTAAAAGTTGTCGAAACAGAGGCGGAGTAGCTCAGTTGGTTAGAGCAGCGGAATCATAATCCGCGTGTCGGGGGTTCGAATCCCTCCTCCGCTACCAGATAAAAAAGGGGCTACTGAATTAACAGCAGCCCCTTGTTTTATTTATGGAGTGCACCCATCTAGCTAGACATTATTGGTTGAAAATAAGTACATAGCCGGGCGTGTGGAATCAAAATTAGTTTGAAGGCATGGTTAACCGGATAAGTTGTTTTTGCTATACTCTAAAAAAGCATTCACTTTTTCATTGCAAACCTGTAGGAAAACCCGATCCCCATAAAATAATCCGGGGTTTTCCCTGAGAGAGCTTGGCCGGAATGTAGGTCGAGCTGGCAATTATCAGTAATCAGATAGGTGAGCCCCCCATCCAGATAGCTGATATCCGCTCCGTAGTCACTCTGTGCCGCAACCCCATAGTATTCAAGAAAGAAACCTGAGCGCCCAGAGAGTGCTACACTGAGAGAGACCCCGCCGCCGAATTCGTTGAATTGACTGCTCTGGGAACTGACCAAAGTATAACTCATAAACGGGGAAATTGCCAGGTTGCCCGGTAAAGCCCAATCCAACACCAGCATGACAAAAGGTTGAAGCTTGTTGGCGCTGTAGGCTTTGCTCCCGGTGGGCAGGGTTGTTTCCACAATCGCTGAAACATTGAGGGATTTTATTCCGGGGGTATCCGCTCCTTGAGCCAGTTTTAGTTTGAGTCCCAGAGACCAGTCTTCGAAACCCGATTGATTCTTGACCTGGTCTCTAGTCGCGATATAGGAGTTCAATCCCAGACGAAACTCAAGCCTCTCCAGGGGGGCTGTGCGCACCAGGAGCTGGCCCAGGGCATGTTCTTTGTGCTGGGGGAGACGGCTGAACTGATAACCGCTTTCCAACTGCAGCATACCGGTCGGCACTATGGTTGTGCCATTGGCAAATCCGGGTCGATCGGTGGAAATCTGCCCCGAGCAGCAAGGAGTGGGAAAGAAGAAGAGGATGAATAATGGAATGCTGATAAATTTCATCGATAAAAAATGAAATGGATATTTCATCTAACCCTCCCCAAAACGATTTATTTTGACCTTGATTCTTTGGTTTTGAAGAAATGGAACAAGCCTCCACCGGGCAGCTCGAATTCATACAACCATGTGATTTTCCTCTTTGAACCGGTTCAAAACCATTAACCAGCAGCCTGTTTGGAATTCCGACTTCGGCTCTCTCCTGGTGGAAGCAAACCGAAATCATCCCTTGATATTAGAGAACCACGGCTGAAACGATCAGTGCCGGCCTGAGCGCAGCGCCCGGATTAAGGATCCCGTTTCCCTTAAAAGGAAGCGTCATGAGTCCACTGTTGGATTCGCCTGCAACAGCTTGATCAGCACTGGATTGACCAGGAGTCAAAAAGCTGTTAAAATTTTTACTTGGATTAATTAAGTAATAAATTTAAACCAGGAATTGAGAGACCAGTCATTGTGTTGAACTCCGGAATACTTGCATTTAGACCGAACCACTTACATGTGTGAAAGGATCTCTAAGATGAAACTATGTTTTAATACCATAGCCTGCAGGAATATGCAAGAGCCGTTGGTAAAGAGTCTCGAACCTATAGCAGAGCTCGGCAGTTACCAGGCTGTAGAGTTGTGGATACCGGATGTAAGCACCATGAACCGCGCACAGGCGCAGGAGTTGGCTTCTTTTTGCCTGGAGAAAAATCTGGATTTGCCGATAGTTACCGGGATGCTGGGCGTTTTACGGCTGGAGATGGATGATCTCAAGGAGCAGCTCGAGCTTTGCCGCAAATTGAGCAAGCTGGCCGAATGGCTGGGAGCCAGGCTTCTGCGGGCGTTTCCCGGCTATGTGGGTGAGATTACCAGCCGCAACCCGGATCCCGAATACTATTCTTACGTGGTGGGGGCTTTCAAGGAGTTTTGCCGTATTCTGGCCGACAGCGGCTTGAGCTTGGCTTCCGAAACCCACCGCGACACCTTTGTGGATACTGTCTCGGGCGCTCTGAAATTTCTTGAAGATGTGGGGGAAACAAACCACGGTTTCATATTGCAATTGGGCATTGTTCCCCGGTGGTCCGGAATGGATGGAGTGGAATTCTACAGAGCCCTCTCCAAAAATGTGCTGCACATGCATCTTCACCCTTACCCCTGGCAGGAGCATGAGGACAATCTCCCGAACTACTCCAAGCTGCTGCCCATTCTCGAGAGGGAAGACCCCGGTTTTTACATCTCGGTGGAAAACTGTGAAGCTCTGGTTCCGCCGGTGGAGGCTGCACGGCAGGGAGCGGAATTGATCAGCAAGCTGGTGGCCGGGGAAAAGGTTCCTCTTCCGGAGAATCCCTGAGCCCTGATGATTATTAATCGCAAGTGCCGGCAGAGTGAATCCCTGGGATTTCAGTTGCGTGTAATTATTCAAGCCATTATTTTTACCCGATTTCTGCCCATACCCTTGGCTTCATAAAGGGCCTTATCGGCAATTGATACAAGCTGCTCCGGGTTCATATCCAAGGTTGGCACCACGGAAGCGACTCCCAGGCTGATGGTGACATAACGGTTGATCTTGGAGTCGGGATGGGGTATCTGGAGGGATTCCACACAAAGGCGCAGTTTTTCAGCGAGAAGAGCGGCACCGCTCAGCTTGGTATTGGGCAACAGGACCGCGAACTCCTCGCCGCCGTA
>QNCA01000419.1 GCA_003644325.1 Planctomycetota bacterium | reverse complement strand
ATCTGCTGTTTCATAACACCTCACGGTGACAGTCACCAATCTACGATCCGTTCCGACAAGGTCGGAACGGCTCCGTAATTGGTGACAGTCACCGAGGTTAACAAAAAGTCAGTCAACTTGAGTTATTATCAATAGGGATACCCGGATGCGGCGCTCAAGTAATGAGTTGTTGTTTATAGTTATCAAGGTCGGCGGGGGCGACTTCCACTATCTTCTCTTCGTCTTTGCCCGCTTTTCTTACGCTTACCCTTAACACTTCCGCCTCGCGGCCCTGCGAATAACGCGCGGTGAGTTCGGCGGCCATGCGAAAGGCATCCTCCCTCCCTTCGCCGCGCACCAGTGTCAGCGGACCCTTGAAATCCATCGTTTGCACGAGCCAGTCGCCCTCGCGCGCCAGACCCGCCAAGATATCGTTCTCCCTCTGGTCCCGGCCGATGATAATCCTTGTCCCCGCGTTCGCCCTGTAATAGCGGCCGAACTTGAGCAACTCCACGTTGTTGAGGTCGAACCTGCCGTGGTTCATCAGGTCCCGCATCTTGTTGGAAAATGTTTCGTAGGTGAGCAGGCACCCGCCCGCCGGCGTGGGGTATTCCCTGATGTTGAAACGCCTGGCGAGTTCCATCTGCTCCGTTCGACCGCGGCCGGAGATGGCAAGCAGTTTCTCCCGGTCCACCCAGCCTTCTCTTTCGGGCACGGTGGGTTCGAGGGCTCGCGCGCTGAGCGGCCGCAGAACCAATCCTTCAACACCGGCCTTCCTGTCGATGAGGGCCATTGCGTCGCGACGCTGGCTCATCGGCCGCTGTCCCGGCACCTCGCCCGTGACGATGAACCCGGCGTCCGCCTCCCGCATGTGCTCCGCCGCCCTTCTGAGCATGTTAATGCGACAGTCGATGCACGGGTTGAGGTTCTTGCCGTAGCCGTGTTTGGGATTCCTGACCATCTCCAGGAGGTCCTGCGACGAGTCGTATATGGTCAGCGGCAGGCCCAGCAGTTTCGCTCCTTTTTCCGCTTCGTTGCACGAGGTCGAAGACGGCGCGGCACGACAGAAGACGGAGACGAAGTGCAGCCCCTCCGTCTTCACTCCCTGCTCCTGCACGAGGCGGACCGCCAGGCAACTGTCCAGTCCGCCGGAAAAGAGCGCTATCGCCTTGACCATACGTTTCCCGCAGTGTGTCAAAAAATGAGGTTCTTCACCGATTTTCGGGGAGCGGGTAAATCGCCGCCCATACAGGCGGCCCGTAGGGGCCGCAAGGTGACAGTCACCATTGCGCGCCTGCCGGTTCCCCTGCGATGGGGGCAGACGCTAAGGAGGAAGGCCCCGATGTGCCGGGGCCTGACGGGAAAGGGTCTGACTCCCCGAGCGCGCAACGGGAGCGGATTATACCGGAGCGCGCGTCTCGGGTCAACGTGCGCCCTCGACGGCATGGGTGCATGCAAGAATCCTGAGTGATTGCCGGCGCGGTGACAGTCACCATCTACGAGCCGCCCCCCCGACTGCGTCGGGGTCTGCGCTCCGCCCGTTCCGGGTCCTCGCCCCGAGGGCCCGTCAGGGTCCGAATGGGCAATGGTGACGGTCACCGGCGCGGCCCTTCCAGAATTCTTGTATGCTCCCGACGGCATCACGTACTTGCAGTCCAGGTGAGTGAATGGTATCCTCTGGGCGCATTCGTGTGCTCGAGGTCAACAGTTGACCCTGTGGAAGCGCGCGCCCTCTGCCATAAGCGCGTAGAGGCAGGCGAGCGGTGGTTCCTCTTTCTTGCATATAACCCATGCAGAATAAACACCGGTTCAAGATCGACGACCTGAAGATGCAGGTGCTCCTCGCGCTCGAGGAGGACATAGGCCCCGGCGACATAACGACCGATACGCTGGTGCCGCCGGGCCAGACCGCCCGGGCCGCCGCGACCGCCGGGCAGGAGGGCATCGTCTGCGGCATCGAGGCGGCAAAAGAGGTTTTCGTCACCCTGGATTCATCGCTCGACTTCAGGGCAGTGGTCGGAGATGGCGACGCGGTCATGCCCGGCGCGGCGCTGGCGGAGTTGTCCGGGGCGGCGGCCTCTATCCTGAAGGCGGAGCGAACGGCGCTGAATTTCATGCAGCGCCTGTCCGGCATCGCCACCCTGGCGCGGAAATTCGTGGACGCGGTCGAGGGTCTCGACGTGCGCATCTGCGACACGCGCAAGACCACCCCCGGCTGGCGCAAACTGGAGAAGTATGCCGTGGCCTGCGGCGGCGCTACGAATCACCGCTGGGGACTCTATGACGCCGTCCTCATCAAGGACAACCACATCGAGATCGCCCGGAAAAGCGGCATGACCATCGCGCAGATGCTCGATAAATTCCGTCAGAGGGCGGGGAAGGGCACCGTCGTCCAGATAGAGGCGCGCACGCTTGAGGAAGTGCGTGAATGCATCGATGCGGGTGCGACCATGATACTGCTGGACAACATGAGCAACGAAGAGATGCGCCGCGCCGTTGAGATGGGCGCCGCCGCGAAAGGGGAGGTGATATTCGAGGCCTCCGGCAACGTAAACCTGGACACCGTCAGGGAGATCGCCGAGACCGGCGTGCATCGCATCTCCGTCGGCGCGCTCACGCACTCCGCGCCCGCCCTCGACATAAGCCTGCAAATCAGCGCTACGTCCTGATTCGCCCGCGGGCAAAAGTAGTTGACAGGACAAATTGAGGGTTTACAATCGTAGATGAAAAGAGCGGGTGTAACTCAGTGGTAGAGTGCAACCTTCCCAAGGTTGAAGT
>QNCA01000418.1 GCA_003644325.1 Planctomycetota bacterium | reverse complement strand
TAGTACTGCTGCCATCAAAAATGATATCGTTAAGACCTATTACATCGTTCACCTCGTTTGGTTCGGTCGCCCAGGTTGTAAAGTTCCAGACGCCGCTGGTCTCTATCATCTTATTCTTATTATCATTGCTGTCATAATACATATCATCGATTCGCCAGTAGTATGTTGTATTCGTATCTAATGGGCCGGGATAATAACTTGTGTCTGCGTATGGTTTATTGGTAATAAATTCCGACGAACTATTATTGGCATCTCTTACATCATTGTAATCAATGCCGAAATATACATCATAGGAGTAATGGTCCGAGTTTGAATCGGGAAAATATTCCAACGGCAGCGGGTCCCATCTGAGAATTACATTCGGGTCAACGCCTGTCTCTCCGTTGTCGGGACTGTCTGTGTATGCAACAATGGACTCAAGCTCGGCATTGGGGTCCTGAAATAGTGTTACATTATACCGGCTTGCGTCCTGCCCAAAATATGCGACAGAAATATCTATCGTATTCGGCCCGTTAATCACAATCCGCCAGTCGTCGTCGTTTACACCGTAATGACGCTTGCGAAGCTCAATTCCATAAGACCTATGTGTAACCCACTGAGGAGCCGGCGGGAGAGGAACATCACCCGGCGGCGGAAGTGGAACGTCACCTGGAAAAGGAATAGGGACTTTCACGAGTTTACAGACCAGCTCAGAGATAAAAACGCAGGGCTTCTCGAAGCCGCGATATCTCACTTCTGCCACATCGAGAGTACTTACCTCCGAATCCTTGTCGCTGAAGTCCTTTATATTGACAGCTAATTGTGCCGCCAGGGCGTTGGGGTCAGGGATATTAGTATCGTCAATCCCCGCCAGTATCGCATCATACAACTCTGGCGCTGTTACGTCCTCTTTGTTGACATTAACCATCTTTTCGCCGGATGGATTTATAACCCTGTCCATATTACAGGTTGTAAGCAAATGTCGCCGGGAATTGTTGGGGTCGCAGGGGTCGGTAACAGCAGTTTGCCATTCACTCAGTTTGCCAAGACTACCGCCTGCATAAGGATCGTCCTTAAAACTTTCAGAATTATTCCCTATTGTATAATCCCATACGTTCTCCAATCGGCTTCGCGCAGGCGCCATTATGCAATAGCGGTATCGTAATTCGAGTTCATCGGAAATATCAAATGGAAGGTATGCGTTGCCTGGGTTTTCTATTCTCCATATAACATTGTTCTGATAATCCGAAAGCTGTTCAACGGTTGGGTCGTTGAAGTCACTGCGAGCACTGCTAATATCTCCGATTGTGTCGTCTGGTTTGGCAAGTGCTTCCAAATTCACTTGTGTTTGTCTTGAGCCGTCGATTTCTTTTTCTTCAGGGCTTAAAGGGTCAAACTTATAAGCCGTGTTGACATTGAGCATTGCGCTGTTGTCGATAACTCTGATAGCTGCGTAAATCGGTTTGCCCTTGCTGGTTGTGATGTCGTCAAGCTCAATCCATTTTGAATCCGCTATACCATCACCATCGGCATCCGCCCATAAATATCTTGAGTTATTCAATTCTTTGGTAACTGAATCAATGTCAATATTAGGATATTCTCTTACCACATCCTGCCCAGAACTGACAGGTGGTTGCGGATCAACGGTTACATCCTGAGTACCAAAACCCCTAAAAGCAAGATATCCTGTAACATCGCTTATCTGCCCCCAGTAGTATTTATTGGGGTCAATTGGGTCTTGGTATGGTTCCAGCGATGCCAGCCATGGGTTTTTGTAATCGGGATAGTCATAATACTCCTGGTTTGCGTCTGCTACGCCGGGCGTATCCAGAACGAGCTGCTGCGCTATCTTTGCGATAACCGTATCAACAGCCGAGTCGAGTTCCTTGTTCTCCGATATGGCGGACGTTGATATTCTGTTGACACGTGCCAGCGCAACGAACATCACGCCGACGACGGCCAGCATACTTGTCAAAAGCACCGCCAGAATAAGAGCCGAACCAGCCGAAAATTCGTGGCTCGTGATTCGTGGCTCACCGCTCGTAATCTGCGAAATACCTGCTGCAAATTTTTTATCTGCTGTTTTCACTTTGTGCCTCTGTACCTCTGTGCCTTTGTACCTCAATCTCTCAAATAAACAATATGCGTAAAGGTTTTGCCTTCATCGAATATCCCTTTGGAATCATAAATCGTAAAGGTAAATTTAAGCGCCCTCGGCCAGTAAGCACGATTGCTGGGAGTCCAGGATGCCCTATAATATATCGGTGGGCTCGTTGTCTTGACTTCGATGCCATTATAGTCAGGATTCGGAGGAATATCTGGGGGTGCCCCATCTTTCCGCGGCATCTCAAATCCGAACCAAGCCAGCGAATTGTCTGGATCGGGATATTTTGTTCCGTCCGTCCATTCGATTTTCATTTCGCCGACATTTTCGCACAGCAAGCTTCTGATGTCGTCATGGCTTCGAATATCTATTGGAATACCAACATTGAGCAAACTATCAGCGTCAGCAATAGTACCACCCACATCTGCCTTGAAGTTAGCATAGCTAAGACCGTTGCAGTCGTTAATATCAAATATACCGGGGGTTATCAACTGCACGTCTCTTGCCAGATACCATTCACTCGCCGGAATATCAGGGTTGCTTATGGAAATTCCATCGTGGCCAAAGTAGATGCGGGCTATATTGCTTCTTATATTGGAGTTAAACCACGATTGGAAATCGCCCGTGCTGAAATAATAGAGCCGGTCTGCTCGGAAGTCGCAGGGGTCGAGTGAGTTT
>QNCA01000417.1 GCA_003644325.1 Planctomycetota bacterium | reverse complement strand
CCTTCCCAAGGTTGAAGTCGAGGGTCCGAATCCCTTCACCCGCTCCATTTTTGCGTCCGCACGAGATATGCGATGAAGTTAACCTGTCCTCATTGCGGTAAAATCGTAGTCGTGCCCGATCAGTTCACCGGTAAAGAGGACATCTGCCCTCACTGCTTCAAGTATTTTAACGTGTCCAGGCAAATCCTGAAGTGGAAGACGGCATTCAAGCAGAAATCCGACGCCGAAAACCGGAACGGGCGCGGGTAATGGGGCGTCTTATCCGTCACGCAGTACCCGCGGGCGTTCGTCCGGACAATAATCGAGTTGGCTTATGAAGATTGGAGTGATTTCCGACACGCACATTCCCGATGCCGCCGCGTCGCTTCCCTCGGAAATCTTCCGCGCGTTCCGCGATGTGGATATGATACTGCACGCGGGCGACATCTTGGAGATGGCGGTAATCGAGGAACTCTCGGAACTCGCGGAGGTCCGCGCCGTTCGCGGAAACATGGACCACTACGACCGCGCCTACAGCCTGCCCGAAGCCGCCACAATCGAGGTTGCGGGGTTTCACATAGGCCTGACACACGGCGGCGGCAGGCCGGCAGGCCTCGCCCGGCGCGTTAGAGAGCAATTCGACAACGTGGATTGCATAGTCTTCGGCCACTCGCATCGGCCGTCGAGCGAGATGCTGGGCGACGTGCTCATGTTCAATCCCGGCAGCCCGACGGACCGGCGTTTCGCGCCGTACCGTTCCTACGGGATTCTGGATGTGGGTGATACGATAACCGGCCGCATCATCCGCATCGACTAGCCTCCGTTCGGGCGGGATGCGCCGGTCGCGCGGATATGGATTGTAAGCATTACAATATTCCCGGAGATGGCGTCGGCCATCTCTATATTTTTATGGACGGCGGGCAGGGGGGCTGTTGCAGGAATCCAGAGAGTCGGGCGGAGAGAAAGAATTTTCGATAGGGCGCAGCCTGGTCAGGTCGGCGGGGCTGATAGGGGCGCTGACGCTGGGCAGCCGCGTGCTGGGGCTGGCGCGCGATATCGGCGCGGCGAGCCTCTTCGGCGCGGGGCCGGAGTGGGACGCCTTCGTGTTTGCGTGGATGCTGCCGAACCTTTTCCGGCGGCTATTCGGAGAGGGCGCGCTCAGCGCGGCTTTCGTGCCGATATTCTCCGAATACCTGGTCAAGAAAACAAGGGAAGAGGCGTGGCGTCTTTTCAATGTCGTGGCAACATGCCTTTTCCTGTTGCTCGCGGGCATAGCGGTTCTGGGGATTGGCCTTTCCTTTCCGGTTGAAAGCATCCTTTCCGCTCACGGCGGGGCGGACCTCGGCTTGCAGTTCACCCTCATCCGCATCATCTTCCCGTACCTTTTCCTCATCTGCCTGGTGGCGCTGGCGATGGGCCTGCTGAACTCGCTCAGACATTTCGCCGCGCCCGCGCTGGCGCCGATTGTTCTGAACATCTTCTGGCTTGCGGGCATATTCATCGTCGCGCCGTCCTTCGGGCGGACGCCGGCAGAGAAGGTGACACTGCTCGCCGTGGCCGTGCTCATAGGGGGATTCGCGCAGGTTGCCATACAGGTGCCCGCCATTCTGCGCAAGGGCGTGCGCCTGCGTCCCGTTTTGGACTTGAAGCATCCCGGGCTGAAAAAGATACTTGTCCTCCTGGCGCCGCTGCTGATAGGCCTGGCCCCGATGCAGATAAATGTCTTCTTCGACAACCTGATTGCGCGGACGATGGGCAGGGTGGGGGCCAACTCCGTGCTTTTCTACGGCAACCGCCTGATGCAATTTCCGCTGGCGCTCATCGGCATCGCCCTGGGCACGGCGGTCTTCCCCATACTGTCGCGGTACGCCGCGCGGAACGAGATAGAGAAGGTCAAGGGCGCGGCCTCCGAGGCGCTGCGGCTGACGCTGTTCGTCTCGGTGCCGGCGTCGCTGGGGCTGGCGCTGCTGGCGCGTCCCGTCATCAGGCTGTTCTTCGAACACGGCAACTTCACGCCGGAGGCCGCAAGCCGGGCGGCGGCGGTGCTGGTTTTCTACGCAGCGGGCGTCTGGATATTCTGCTGCCTGCAGATAGTCGTGCGCATCTTCTATTCCATGCACGATACGAAGACGCCGACGAAGATAGCGGTCGGCACGATGTTCCTCAATCTGGTTCTAAACCTTTTGCTTATCG
Source organism: Planctomycetota bacterium (assembly GCA_003644325.1). GTDB lineage: Bacteria > Planctomycetota > B129-G9 > B129-G9 > B129-G9 > B129-G9. The sequence continues at coordinate 594 of QNCA01000417.1, read as the reverse complement.
GCCCGCTGGACGCGGCGGGGCTGGCGCTGGCGACAACGGTCACCGCCGCGGTAAACTTGGGCGCGCTTATTTGGGTCTTTCACAGGCAAGCAGTTCACGTGTGGGGCGGCGGCATGCTTACTTTCGGTTTGCGTCTGTTGGCCGCAACGGGGGGGATGGGCGCGGTCTGCATGGTAATGCTTAAACTCATCCCGGAAAGCGCCCAGAAGGCCGGCCAACTGTTGAGCGTATTTGTCCCCGTTGCGGCCTCGGTTGCCGTCTTCCTGTTCCTGACGCGGGTTCTCGGTATTCCCGAATTGAAGACAATTGTCCATGCCTTTTTCGCCCGCAGGAAGGGGACCCCGGGCGCCCGCAAATCTTGAACCTCAGGGTGTGCGTAAATGCTGCAATGCCTCCGGGAGCATGTAAGAATCTTGGGCGCTGCCGGCACGGTGACAGTCACCATCTACGAGCGGGCCGCTCCTTCAGAGCGTCTGCGCTCCGCCCGTTCCGGGTCCTCGCCCTGAGGACCCGTCAGGGTCCGAATGGGTAATGGTGACGGTCACCGGTGCGGCCTTTCCGGGATTCTTACATGCTCCCGGCCGGGTACGCGTG
>QNCA01000416.1 GCA_003644325.1 Planctomycetota bacterium | reverse complement strand
GGGTCCGAATGGGTAATGGTGACGGTCACCGGTGCGGCCTTTCCAAGATTCTTACATGCTCCCTTCCCGCCATTAAAAGGTTGTAAAGGTTGTCACGATTTTGTGACACTTATCACCTAATCCTTATGCCTTTTTTCTTGCCGAGGAAGAAGTCGGCGGCCTGGCGGACGGCGTCGGGGTGCGCGGCCAGGAACACGCTGTCACCGGAGTTAAGTACGACGTTGCCGCGCGGGATAACGAACACTTCGGGTTCCCCGTGAAGAATTCCGGTTATTACGCACTTTTCCGGGAAGGCCGGGTTTTGTGCCACGTCCGCGACTGTCTTGCCGTCCGCAGGGGAATGCTCCGGTATTTTGGCCAGGACAACCGCGGCGCGCCCGCCCGCGAGCATGGCCACCTGTTTTATCTCCGGCTGTTCTATCTCCAGCAGCAGTCTATTTGAGGACAACGCCACCACGTTGACGACGCTTTCCACGCCGACCGCGCGGTAGGCTGATTCGTATTTGGCGTTCCGCATGCGCGCGAAGACGCGCGGCACGCCGAAGTTTTTAGCGAGGACTGTGAATGAGAGGTTGTCGGCGTCGGTGCGCGTAAGCGCCACGGCGACGTCCGCCCTGGCTATTCCGGCGTCCTCAAGCATGTCTATATCTGTAGCGTTGCCGTTGACGCTGACGGCGCCTATCTTGGCGTAGATGTGTTCACAGACGTGCCGTTCTCTTTCGATTACCACGACGTCGTGCTTGGCGGCAACCAGAGAACGCGCCAAGTCCCTGCCTACCAGGCCGCCGCCCGCGATTACGATGTACATGTGACCGGCTCCGATGAAAAGAACCAAGAAGCAAGAAGCAAAAGCGAAACAAGTACCCGGATGAGACGGCAAGTGGTTTGTTGCTCCACCGGCCGCCGGCATTTCATCCCTTGTTGTTACTCAAGTTGACTGACTTTTTCTGGATGATGGTGGGTGCTTGATTATAATCTGCTGTTTTATCACCTTACGGTAACAGTCACCGAGGTTAGAAAAAGTCAGTCAACTTGAGTTGTTATTTCCATGCCCTGCGACTGAAGAGCAGCAGGACGGGCAGAATTTCCAGACGCCCCGCGAGCATACCAAACATATAGACGATTTTCACGACGGGATGCAGCGCTATCATATCATCGGCCGAGATATAGCACGGGCCGATATTGCCCAGCGCGCTGAACATTCCGCTGAAGGCTTCGTAAGGGCCGATGTCGGCGTTCGCGCCGGCGAAGATAGCCGTTGCTATGCCGCCGCCGGCCAGCAGAAACATCCACGCGAAAAACAGCGTCGCAATCCGACGCACTTCTTCTTCGGGCACTATCTCCCTGTCCACGACCACCGGCGCGACTACGGAAGAAGGATGCGTGATACGGATGAGTTGCCGTTTTATCATTTTGAACAATATGCCTATCCGCAAAACCTTCAGTCCGCCGCCCGTGGAGCCAACGCAGCCGCCTATGATCATTAACAGCAGGAAAATCTGCCGCGCGGCAACCCCGAAGTAAATCTTGTCGCCGATATTTTCGGTGCTGAAACCCGCGGAAGTGATGATGGCAAGCGTCTGGAACAGGGACGTGCGGAATGTCGCCTCGATGTCGCTGTCGCCGGTTTTGGCCATGTGTTCGAAGCCGATCAGGGCGACCACGCCTATCAATATGAGCCAGAACAGGCGAATCTCGAAGTTGCTCAGCAGCGCCCCTATCCTTCCCCGCAGCACTTGGTAATGCACCAGGAAACTTATGCCGCCCAGCGTCATGCCGAGGATAATCGTATATTCAATCAGCCTGTAGTGCGCAAAGCCGTTTTCCCTGTAATATCCAACGGATGAATCGTGCGTGGAATAACCGCCCGTGGACAGGGTAGTAAGAGCGTGCGTGACGGCGTCGAACACGGTCAATCCCTCAAAGAGCAGTAACGCCGCGATGACCACCGTGAACAATATGTAGATGAACCAGATTATGCGGAGCGTGTGAAACATGCCGGGCGCCGGGCGGCGGGAAAATATCTTGTGGCCTTCAGCGCCGACCAGCACGTGTGCCGCCCCGCCCTGGAAGGCCAGCACGAGGAAGAAAGAGAGAATCCCCAGCCCGCCCATCCACTGGGTAAGCGCCCGCCAGAAAAGTATGCTGCGGGGCATTTCGTCCAGGCCGCTGAACATCGTTATGCCTGTGGTGGTAAAGCCGCTGACGGACTCGAAACAGGCGTCCAAATAGCCGGTATTCAAGAGGATGCAAAAGGGGACAGCGCCGATCGCGGAGATTATTATCCAGCCCAGCGCGCAGACGAGCACCGCTTCCCGGCCGGTGAGTCCCCGCACCGGCAGGAACCCGACGCTCAGTATGCCCAGCACCACAGCCCCTAAGCCGGGGAGGAGATACGCCGCGATATGCAGAAAATCGACCGGCTCACTTCCCGCGAGCAGTACGACGATAACGGGGCTCAGGCTCACAGGGCCGAAAATAATCAGCAGCCGGCCCAGGTAGCCGAACACCGGAACGAGATATCCGAAGCGATTGCGCATGAGGCGTTCCGGATAAAGGCATCACGTTTGAGGAGGAAGTGCGTGAAGTTTTATCAAATATCTCCTCGCGCGTGAAGCAAAATCCCACAGGGAGCATGTAAGAATCCCGGGCGCTGCCGGCGCGGTGACAGTCGCCATTTACGAGCCGGCCGCTCCTTCAGAGCGTCTGCGCTCCGCCCGTTCCGGGTCCTCGCCCCGAGGACCCGTCAGGGTCCGAATGGGTAACGGT
>QNCA01000415.1 GCA_003644325.1 Planctomycetota bacterium | reverse complement strand
GGTCGTAGTAGGGTTTCAGTACGGTTTCGGCCTCTGACTGCAGGCGCTCCAGGGTGGTGTCCTCCGTCAGCGGGGTGAGGCTGAACTTAATCTGGTTAAACACGCTTTCTTCGAGGGAAATCTCCAGCCCTTCGGGCGGGAAATCCTTGTTGAATTTGCTCCGTATCAGGTCGTTGACGCGCTCGACCACCTTTGAGGGGTCTGACTCGCGCGGGATGCCTTCCCTTCGGGCGATCTTGTCCAGCAACTGCTGTGGGAAGCGCAATATAAACTCGTACGAGCCGCCCGGCACGTTCATCCGGGTTCCGAGGCGCGGCTCGACCGACTGCACTTCCGGCACCGCGCCCTCGGGCAGGATCTCGGCCAGCGTGTTACGAATCTCGCCGATACTGAACGGTCTCGAAAGATTTATCTGGTACTGCGCGCCGCCCAGAAAATCGATGCCCAGGAGCGACGTCCCCCTGTAACCCAGCAGACCTATCCCCCCGATGGCCAGTATCAGCGACAGTGTGAGGGGCACCCTGCTTATCTTCATGAACGGTATGCTCGGCCGCCTTATCCAACGCTGCATTTTCACTTCCTTGAAGGCCTTTGCCCTGACGCATATCGTGAAAATGACCTTGCCGACGAACAGCGACGTGAAGAGGCTGGCCAGGATGCCCACCGACAGCGTTATGGCGAAGCCGCGTATCGGGCCCGTGCCCTGCCACCAAAGAATGATTCCGATGACGAGCGTGGTGATGTTGGAGTCCAAGATGGTGCCGAACGCCCGGTTGTAGCCCGCCTTCACCGCGCCCGTCAGGGCCTTGCCGGCCATCTTCTCCTCGCGTATTCGCTCGAATATCAGTATGTTCGCATCGACGGCCATGCCGATGGTGAGTATCAGTCCGGCGAAGCCCGGCAGGGTAAAGGTGGCCTGGAACCCGCACAGCGCTCCGAGCACCAGGATGAGGTTCAGCACCAGCGCTACGTTCGCTATCAGGCCCGCGGCCAGATAATAGACCAGCATGAACAGGAGCACTATAAACGTGCCGAGAAGCATGGAGATGATGCCGCGCTTCAGCGAGTCCTCGCCTATGGCCGGGCCGGTCTTTATCTCGGATTCGAACGTGATGGGCGTCTGGAGCGCGCCCGACCGCAGGGCGGTCAGGAGCTCATTCTGCTTCTTGTAGAGTTCCTTTGTCGTGGTAGCGGGGCCGCTGCCGAAAGAGATGAATCCGCGATGTGTTATCGGGCTCTTTACCGACGGGGCCGATTCGAACTCGCCGTTTATGAACACCGCCAGGCGGGCATGGTTATCTTCGCAAAGTTTGCGCGTCAGTTCGGCGAACCTGGGTCCCGCGCTGGATGAGAGCGTAAAGCCGACCGCGGGCTTGTTGTCCTGCGTGGCCGGGTAGAAATCCGCGAAATCCCTGGCGGTAAACTTGACCTTCTCGTCGAGCAGCAGGTAGGGCCTTCCGTTGCGGCCTTTGACGTTTACGACCATAAACCCCGGCTGGGGGGAGGGGGGCTCGCGGCCTTCGGCCTCCGCCGCCTTCAGCCTCTCGTCGTAGGCCTCGTACTCCTCCAGGGGCGCTTCGGCGCGGAACTCCAGCGTGCCCGTATTCATCAGCAGGTCCCTCAGACCGGGCGATTCCGCCGGCGCGCGAACCTGTATCTGCTTCTCGCCCAGCGCGCTTATATAGACCTCCTTCAATCCGCTGGAGTTCACCCGCTTGTTGAGCACCTCTATTACTTCGTCTCGTCTCTTCGCGTCGGTCACGCTCAGGACCATCGTCAGGCCGCCCTTCAGGTCCTCGCCGAGTATCAGTTTGCCCTTCTCCTGCGGCCACACGCCGAAGAGCGCTCTCTCCATCCAGCCGGGCACCATCCCGCCGAACGGCGGAAACATGAAGTAAAACGACGCTCCGACTATGATAATTATCAGGACTATCTTCCAGCCTACTTTTTCGTACATGCGACTCTCCGGATTCTTGAATATGCTCGGCTTGTTGATAACTGTGATGTTAAAGGACCAAGCGTCGGAAAGGTGACTGAAAGGTGACCGTCGCCGTTACGGAGCGCAGACCCCGACGCAGTCGGGGGCCGGCTCGTAGATGGTGACTGTCACCTTTCCGACGATTCCGTTGATGTCAATCGTTCTTTTCTTCCACCTCTTCGCCGTCCTTCCTGGTTATGCCTATTATGGACGTGCGCGATACGCGGATCTTCACGTCCTTGTTGTCGTCCACCCTCAGCGTAATGAGGTCGCCCTTGATGCCGGCGACCTTGCCGTGGATGCCGCCCGCCGTGACGACCTCGTCGTTCTTGCGGAGGTTCTCCAGCATCGTTTTCAGGCGGTCTCTCTCCTTTTTCTGCGGCCGCATCATGAGAAAGTAAAATACCAGGATTATCGCCGCGATGGGGAGGATCATTCCCAGCGGGCCTTCAAACAGGCCCCCGCTCCCCTTGTCCATCAGAAATATCCACGTGCCCATGGCTTGCTCCACTACGGTCAGAGTTGTTAACATGCCGTCGACAAAAAATTAAGCGTTTCATTATAGGTGCGTCCCTTCTCATTGCAAGGAATTTCACGAGAGAACGATTTGGCGATTTGGCCGAGCGCTCAAAAGAAATCGCCATTATCGGAAAACGAACTTGAACCGCCAAGAACGTCAAGGCCGCCAAGATTTCATTTTTTTAGGCAAGAAACCAAAAGCGGGAGTATGCCTCTCCCCATTGTCAAGACCACTTTTGCTCGAAATTAAGGTGGATCGATGTTGGGGATGCTG
>QNCA01000414.1 GCA_003644325.1 Planctomycetota bacterium | reverse complement strand
TTACAAAGTTCCTCTCTATTTTGGTACATGAATTCTCTGACCTAGTGGAAAAGGTCGGCAGCGACGTTAGCACACTTAGTATTGGGGATAATATAGCCGCTGAAAGCGTAGTCTGGTGCGGGACATGTCAACCCTGCAGGAGTGGTTATCCCAACCAGTGCCGCCATGTGGAGTTGATGGGACTTAGCATTGACGGAGCTCTTGCCGAATTCGTTGCGGTAAGTGAAAGGTGCTGCTGGAAAATCAACGAGCTGGCCAACAGATATTCCGAGAAAGATGTTTTCGATATAGGGGCCCTTATTGAACCGGTCGGCTGTGCCTACAATGGCCTCTTTGTGGCCGGTGGGGAATTCAAGCCCGGCGCTACTGCGGTTATCTATGGCGTCGGCCCGATAGGTTTGGGTGCCGTCGCCTTGGCGAGGGTGGCAGGCGCCGGCAAGATTATTGCCTTTGATGTGATCGACCAGAGGGTGGATACTGCCCGGCGGTTAGGCGCTGATTATTCTTTTAACATAAATAGCCTAAACGGCTACAGCCCGGCAGAAAAGGTGATGGAACTTACTAAAGGACGGGGGGCGGACGTTCAGGTGGAGGCCGCAGGGGCCGCGCCCAAGATCATACCGGAAATGGAAAGGGCCCTGTCGGCTCAGGGTAAGATTATATACCTTGGAAGGGCCGCCACAAGTACGCCGGTCCACCTGGATACACTTGTATCAGGAGCCGGCAGTATCATTGGAGCAAGAGGCCATTCGGGCTGTGGGATATTTCCTTACATAATCGAGCTTATCGCTTCAGACAAGCTGCATCTTGAGGGGATGATTACGACAACGTACTCATCTGATGAAATCTTAACTGCTATAGAAAATTCGATGGACAGGAGAAATGGAAAGATACTGGTAAGGATGAATGATTGACAATGTGCATAACGTGATTTTGAGGCTAAGAAGATGGAATTTTTGAAACTATGGGAAATAATGGCCAGGAGAAAATGGTTGATCATTATTACGTTCTCTGTTTTCTTGGCTACGGTAATTGCAGGAACATATCTTGTGACACCAATATATGAGGCAAAGGCTAAGGTGCTTGTTGAGCCCTCTGAGAGCCTCTCGTCCCTGATGTCGAGCCTCGGTTTGACAGCAGCAGCCGGCAAACTTCCTACAACTGTGGAAGAAACCCACGACACGGACATCGCATTGATAACAATGAGGCCTCTTCTTGAGACTCTTATTTCCAACTTAAGTCTTACAGACAGAGATGGAAAAGTATTAAAACCGGAAGATTTGGTCAAATCTTCCTTGTTCATGGTAATTTTCCCCCGGCCATATACAGAAGTGCAACAATATGAAGAATCCAATATTCTGGAGATCATTTCCCAATCTGCAAGCCCGGAAGAAGCGGCCAACATGTCAAATGAGTTAGCCAGGCTTTACATAGAGGACAGACTTGAGCGGAAAAGAAAAGAGTATAAGGCCGCCCACACGTTTATCGAAAACAGAATAAATGAAATCAAGGAAAAATACTACGACTCCCTGGTGCAAAAACGGGACTTTATGATTAAAGAGGAGACTGTCGATCTGTCAAAAGAAAGTTCGGCAACCTTGGCGGTTGTATCAGCCTTAGAGAACGATTACAGAGACAATGAAATCGCCGTTGCCGAAGCTAATGAGCAGATCGTTTTTCTTGAAGAGAAAATCGGGAAGGGAGAATATGCTTCCGTAACGATAGCTGACCGCTGGGAATCGACACTCGATGATTTGCTATTGGAAGTTTCGGGAAAACAAGTTCAGTTTACCGCAAAAGACCCTGATGTTTCGGCACTGAACCAAAAGATCGACACTCTGAAAAAGATAGTCAAGGAGAAAGCCAAATTTGTTGTTGGCGAGAAGCAAATGTCTATGGCGCCGGTTTATGCGGAATTAGTAAGGAGTCTGAAGGATGCATATATCAACAAAAAGGTTGGAGAGATAAAAAGAAATCTGTTGAAGGAGTATATTGGCAAGGCCAAGGACAGGCTAATACAAATCCCTTCCAAGGTCATAAAGCAATCGGAATTAGAACTTGCGCTTTCCAGTTACCAGAGCGTATATGCGAACTTATTAGAATACCTCACACAAGTCGGTATAGCCGAGTCTGTGACCATTTCGAATATCAAAGTGGTCGAGCCTGCGACAGCACCTGACCCTGATAAACCTGAATTCCCCAATCGAGCTTTGTGTTGTGCTCTTGGCGTATTTCTCGGTTTGTTCCTGGCATTTTCGCTTGCTCTTTTTGCCGAATATTTAGACAACACGATAAAAAGCCCTGCGGATATTGAAGGTTTCAGATTCACATTCTTGGGGTCGATTCCAGGACCTAAGAGGTTTAAGCGGAAACGCCTGATCTCGAAGACCGATTCCAACGATCCGGTGTACGAGGCTTATCGGAAAATACTTTCCAGTATTCACTTTGCACGACTCGACAAACCGCCCAAGAAACTATTGATCACCAGTATCGAACCGAAAGCAGGCAGTTCTACGGTAGCTGCGAATCTTGGAATACTTTGCGCAAAAGAGGGGAAACAAGTTCTAATGGTCGATACCGACCTCAGGAGGCCGGACCTGCATCACTTGTCCGGATGTCCCAATAAAGAAGGCCTTACCAGTGTATTATTGGAGAATAAGGATGTAGAAAAGGTAATCTGGAAGTCACGCATTGACGGCTTGAGCATTCTTACTGCCGGCCCCAAACCTCCCGACCCGGGCCTGCTGCTGAAATCCGACAAACTTCGCAAAGTCATCGTC
>QNCA01000413.1 GCA_003644325.1 Planctomycetota bacterium | reverse complement strand
GAGCGTTTGCGCTCCGCCCGTTCCGGGTCCTCGCCCTGAGGACCCGTCAGGGTCCGAATGGGCAATGGTGACAGTCACCGGTGCGGCCCTTCCGGGATTCTTACATGCTTCCTTCGAGTGCACCGAATTTGAAAATTTCGGGAACATTTGCGAAAATGCAGCGTCTAACCGACATAATGTGGCGACCATCATCCAGGCGGTGATTTGTGCATTTATGCCTTTTCGGAGAGGAGCAGACATGAGACGGAAAGTGATTTTCGTAGTGTTGGCGGGATTCTTCGCGCTGGCGATTGCCGGGCCGGCGCTGACCGGCGAGGAGAAGATGGCGGCCCTGAACGTCATCAAGATCGCCGAGAAAGAGGGCGTAAACCCGAAGGAGAAATTTGCGTCTTATTATGAGCCGGTCAAGTACGAGGCCGAGGCGAAAATCAAGCCTTATAAACTGCCGCTCGACCTCGAGAAAATCGGCAACTACGAGGCCCTTGCGAAAAAAATCAAGTTGAACGACAGGGCGCTTGCGCTGCTGAAGCAGAACGGCTTCACCGTCGTGCCTTATATTTCCAAAGGGTGCGATGACATCGTTAAGCCGTACGACGATTTGAAAAAGCGCGAGGTGCCCATCTTCGTCACATCCGACACGCTCCTGCACCTCTATCACATCCAGTTTGACGAGACGCTCAAGGACATCGAGGAGCGTGAGTTCTACCCCGACCTCGCGGCGATGTCGAAGGCGATGTACGAGGCATCAAAGGCGACCTTTGATGACATGAACGGCAAGAAGGACGCGGGGCTGGATTACTATGACGTGGTTAAGGCATGGAAGCGCAACGCCGTCTTCTTCGCCGTGGCGCTCTCCATACTGGAGGAGCCGCAGGAAATCACCGTGGAGTCGCTGGAGAAGATGAAGCCGGAAGACTTCGCGGACTTCATGCAGAAGGTGCAAAAACTATCCGAGAGCCGCCGGTACAAGGGCGCATGGGGAGCGTTGAAATATTCCGGCCGGCGTGAAAAGGAAAGCCTGAAGATAATAGTGGCCGAATACGAGAAGGCCGTCAAGGCGGGTATAATCAAAATCGAAAAGCCCACGGAATTCCCCGACTGGGTGAAGAGGGCCGTCGAGAAGGAACGGGCGCTCATCGAAGGCCACAAGGGTTTCGAGGTAAGCCCGCTGTTCAAGTATAAGGAAGACTATTCGCAATACGTGCCTCGCGGCCACTACACCCGCCGCTTCATCCTGGAGAAATACTTCAAGGCGATGATGTGGTACGGACGGCTGACCTTCCTCATAAATTACAAACTAATCAGTCCTGAGGACGCAAAAATCCAGACTCTCCAGGCCGCGCTCATCAGCGGTATCGTGAATCAGGTCATGGCGGGCAAGCGCAGCGTTGCGGACATCTGGAACCGCATCTACACGGTCACCGCGTACTACGTCGGGGTCGCCGACGACCTGACGCTCTACGAGTACCGCGAGGTCATGCGCAAGGTTTACGGCGGCGGGTTCACGACCATCGGTTTGCTCGAGGAGAAGAAGTGGTTCGAGTTCCGCAAGGGACTGGCGCTGCTTCGCCCGCCCGCAATCTACAGCGGCACGGGAGAGATTGTCCTTGCGGAGCCGCCGGGCATCGCGAGCGAAGAAGACCTGAAGAAGGCGCTGGAAGCCACGAAAGGCCTGCGCTTCATGGGCCAGCGCTACATCCCCGATTCCTACATGATGGGCAAACTCGTGTACCCGACAATCGGGAAGCCCATGCCCGAGGCGAAGGGATGCTTCACGTTGGTGATGACCGACTTGGGTCCCGCCCGGGGTTTCCCGCGCGGCCTGGACGTGATGGCCGTGCTGGGCAGCAAGAGGGCCCGCGCAATACTCGACGAGGAAAAAGATTCGAAATACGACAAGTACGACGAAACGATGAAAAAACTCCGGGACGAGTTCTCAAAATTCGGCGGCGATGAGTGGAACCGCAACCTCTACTGGTCGTGGCTCTACTCGCTCAAGGCGCTCATCGAGCCGGCAGGGAAGGGCACGCAGACATTCATGCAGACCGACGCCTGGCAAGACAAACAACTCAACGCCGCGCTCGCCTCCTGGGCGGAACTGCGCCACGACACCATCCTCTACGCCAAACAGTCCTACACCATGAGGGCCACCAGCGTGCCCGTGCGCCCCAAACTGGTCGAGGGCTACGTCGAGCCGGTGCCCGAATTCTACGCGCGAATGCTCGCCATGACGAAGATGACCCTCAAGGGCCTTGATGACATGAAGGTCCTGGACGATAAGGCGAAGCGACGCCTGGGCGCGCTTGAGAATATACTTCAGCAACTGCTGGATATCTCCGTCAAGGAACTGGCAGGCAAGCAACTCACGAAGAAGGAGTATGCGTTCATCCGCAACTTCGGCGAGAACCTCGACGCCATAATTACCGGAGTTGCCTCACGGGGCAAGGAGACCACGATGATCGCCGACGTTCACACCGACCAGAACACGAAGAAGTGCCTGGAAGAGGGCGTGGGCTACGTCAAGATGATAGTCGTGGCCTACCGCATGCCCGACGGCGGCATAATCATGGGTGCGGGGCCGGTTATGTCCTATTACGAATTCAAGCACCCGATGAAAGACCGCCTGACGGACGAAAAGTGGAAAGCGATGCTCAAGGCCGGCAAGGCCCCGGCCCAGCCGAAGTGGACGGGTTCATTCTCAAACGAAACCTAAAGAGGTTTGCCCCCTTTGGGTTTTATTTGTATGGCGCGGGCGACGGCGAGGTCGCCGGGCGTGGTGATCTT
>QNCA01000412.1 GCA_003644325.1 Planctomycetota bacterium | reverse complement strand
GGCCACATCCATGAATCACCTTTCGTAGGCGGCAACTGGCGCTCGAAAATAGGGCGTACGGTGTGTGTACAGCCCGGGCAGCTTTCGGCAGATAGGTGTATCACGGTGCTCATCGATCTGGAAACCCTGGAGATGGAACGCTCCGGGTGATCTACTGGAAGATGTGCAGTGTTTCCGTTTTATTCTATGATCAGATGATCGTAAACTATCTCCACCGGTGACCTGAGGGTCGCCGAAACGGAACAATACTTTTCCTGGCTCAGCTCGATGGCGTGTTTGACCTTTTCTTCGGGGAGGTCTTTGCCCTTGAGATAATAGGTGATTTTTATTTTTTTCCAGGCCTTGGGATGTTCCTGGGCTGCTTCTGCATCTATTCTCACCTCGAACTCGCTCACCTCCAGGCGCATCTTTTTCAGTATCGAGATCACATCCATCCCGGTGCACCCTCCGAGCGCCAAGAGAACCAACTCCCCCGGATGGATTGCACTGTTTGCGCCGCCGCCTTTCTCTGATCCATCCAGAATAATCGCGTGGTTCGAAGGTGGGATACCGGCAAACTGGAGACCTTCTATCCATCTAAGCTTAGCTTTAGCCATCTTTCCTCCTCGATTTTGGATTCAAAACCTTTTTTTCCGCTGGGCGAGGGCTTTGCCGGAATAGCCTCGCGAGAGTTTTACTCACCAGGTACTGCTTGCTGGGTTGGGAGAGACTAGTCTTTCAAATCAAGACCGAAACCATAGGGATAGTTGGCATCCAGGGAAATGGGAAGCTTTCCTTTCACAGGCATCACCAGTTTTCCAAAGATCTCTCGGACCAGGGCGGCCTGACTGGCGGGACTGTCCGAGTAAAGACAGAGGTAGCAATCAACATCAGGAAAAAGAGTAATGGTGCGCGGATCACCGAAAGAGGCCATGATAACGCGATGGTTGTTCTGGATCAGACGTCGAATAAATTCCACCTGGGTTGGAGTGAACCCATGAGCCGAATACTCTGGCGGCAGGTTGGTGAACATGGCACAAAGGATGACACCCGCATTCTGGGCATCCTGCCAGGCTTCATCGAGTTTTCCAGCTGAGGCCTGGCTGTCTATCTGAAAGCTTACCACCCGGTCGATGGTTTTACGCAGGGCCTCATCCAGGGGCTTTCCCTTCTCCGGATCAAACATAGCGGTGAAAGAAAGGCTGAGCAAGGTCGACTTCATGGAAGGGTCCAAAGGTAGAAGACCGGTTCTGTCGCGCAGCAGGGTTATCGAATCCTCGGCTATGCGCTCGGCAACTTCGAGATTGGCTGAATTTGCCACCCGCTTGTCGATCTCATCCGGCCGAACCGGTTTCGAAGCGGTGAACCTGAGTTTTTTCTTAAAAGCCAACACCCTTTCGGCTGCTTTGTCGATCCGGGAAAGGGGAACTTTTTCCTGGATCACTGCATTCACCAGCATCTTAAGCGCCCGTTCGGGATCAGGCACGCCCACGAACAGATCCACTCCTGCAGTTACCGCTGAGACAATAGTGTCTTCTTCGAGCAGTCTGGCATGTTTCTTTTCGGAAAGATCCGGGCTGAGCACTATGCCTTTGAACCCCAGAACCTCCCGTAGAAAAACTTCCAACAGGTGTCGGTTTGTCAATGAGGGCATGGACTGGCCGGTCAAAAGATCCGGCATTTCCCTCCAGTCCGCCATCAGAGCGGAAAGGCCTGCTTGGGAGAGCATCTCGTAGATGCTCAGCTCTGTATCGACAAGCAGTTTGCGCAGGTAATGCAGCCACCTGGAACCTGTGATTTCACCACTCTGGACAGCCGCAGTACCCGGAAAATACCGCGGCACAGCCAAAGCCCCACCGTTGTGGACCCCCTGGACAAAAGCGATGGAGAGTCTGGTCACCAGGTTTAATTTCTCTCCAAAGGCGCGCACCGGGGGGAGGCCTTCGGGCAAACCGGAGCCAAGTCTGCTGCAAGTGGGGCCGAATATCAGATTTATCCCTAAAGCCCCGGCTTCTTCCGCTATTATCTTGCCCGCCAGATAGCTGTACTCGCCGCTGCGAGTGGCACCAAAGGCCATGTTCGAAGGAAAATGGGTCCCCTCCTTGATAAGCGAGCCCAGGCCGTTCTCTACCTCGGCGGCCACCACCAGAGGCAGTGACAAACCCTGTTGAATTTCGGATAACAGGGTAGCTGTTTCATATAGTTCCCCCTCCTTGACCACCACCCCCCCGATAAGTCCATTACGCAGCATTTCACGCTGTCGCTGGAACTCTTCACTTTCGTACCAATTGCGATTACCGTAGAAAGGACAGCAGAGCAACAGACCGATTTTCTGCTCCAGGCTTAAATCAGAGAGGGGAAAGGCGTTTTCTTCAGGCATAGATTTCTCCACAGCTGTGTTCCCCGGAGGAAGCCACTGAAAAAACCAAAGCGGCCGATGCAACTCTAAAGGTAATGACAGTAACTCCGGGGTTTGATTTTTTAGGATTATAATAAAAGCTTGCCATAAGCACAATGAATGATTGTGGTCGTTGGGCTTTGGGCGAACCTCTGTGATTGCACACCGGGGTGTTGGATGGTTTTTCTCTGAGCGGATTTCCTGATGAGGGTGCAATGATTCGGATCTTGAATTCACAGCCGATGGCTTCGGGGTAATACAGAGAAGGATATACCATAATTTGTCCGCGGCTTCTTTTTCCGCTCTTGACAAAACCGATGGGTTTATTTAGAGTTTTTACATCATCATCCCTGGTGCTTGCCGATCTTTAAGTGAACTGTAAACCTCTCAAGTCAGCGCTTTGCTGAG
>QNCA01000411.1 GCA_003644325.1 Planctomycetota bacterium | reverse complement strand
TATATGATGTCGTCTTCGCGGTGGTCGCCGTTGCCATGGCGGCCACGCTGGTCGGCGGGCGCCTGCTGGCGCGGTCCAGGCAGCGCAACAGGTTGCAATCCTCCGGTTTCCTTGTCTTTGACCGCTCCAGGCAACTGGCCGACGGGTCGTACCTGAATTATAAACTCGATGTGAAGCGCGGCATGTTGACCGGCGCGCTGAGCGGCTTTATGGCGGGATTCCTCGGCATAGGCGGCGGGATAGTGAAGGTGCCCCTCATGATTCTTTTCATGCGACTTCCCGTGCACATCGCCACTGCCACCTCGCAATTCACCTTGCTTTTTACCACGGCATCTGCTACGACGTTCAACGTAATCAATGGCAAGATCCTGTACGACAAGGCCATACCCATCGGCCTGGGACTTATTATCGGAGCGACAATCGGCGCCAGAATCTCCAAATCCGTCAGCGGGTGGTTTATCCGCCTTCTGCTGGCATTTATTCTGTTGCTGGTCGCCGTTCGAATGCTTTTTCTTACGTCTTAGGGGTCGGGGCCGGATTGCCCCGGGAGAAGCGGGAGCATACCTATGAGTATTTCGTGCAAACACGTTTTTATCGTGAGCGTTGTGCTGGTTTTCTTGAACCTTTCCGTTGCGGCCCGGTCGGATACTCCGGGCGCGAAGGGTGCGCCGCCGGGAAGTTACATCGCCGAGGGCGACGCCTCATTCGAGAAAGGCCTGTCGCTGACGGAGTGTATAGAGATGGGCTTGCAGAACAACCTCGGCATACGGTCCGCGAGTTACAGCCCCAGGATTGCCGGCGCCGCGGTGATTGAGGCCAAGGCGGAGTTCGACATGGTCTATTCGCTCACCTATGCGTTCATTGATAAGGACTTCCCTTCGGCGACCGTGCTGGACGGCGCCGCCATACTCCGCCAGAAGTCCCACCAGGTGGAAACCAAACTCGCCAAGAAACTGCTGACCGGCGGTTCGATTGAATTCGGCTTCTATACCAACCACCAGAAGAGCAACTCCATCTTTGCCTCGGTCAACCCGCGCTCGGATTCCAACTTTCGTTTCAGCATCGTGCAGCGGCTGTTGCGCGGCTTCGGCCCGGAGTACAACCGCAGCCGGATAGATACCGCCCGGAACGAGGCGAAGATAGAAGATCTGCGCTTCGAGAAGGAAGTGCTGGACGTTGTCTTTCAGATTGAAAAGGCCTACTGGGAATACGTGGGCTTCGTGCACGACCTGCGCGTACGGGACGAGGCCATCAAGACCGCCGAACAGACCCTCGCCAATGTTACAAAGCAGGTCGAGGCAGGCAAAAAACTGGAACTGGAAAGACTGGAGGCTGCGGAAGACCTGGAGAACAAGAAACTCGCCCGACTGATAACCGCCAAAAGGGTCGATGACGCTCGTGACGCTCTCGTGCGGCTGATAGAGCCTTACTCCGAAGGGGTGCGCTGGGAAGCGAAAATCTACGTGCCCGGCCTGCTCGGCCGGCGGGAGGTCGACACCGACCTGGAGAAGAACATAAAGACGGCGCTGGCAAAGCGCCACGAACTGCTCCAGGCGGAACTCATCATCGAGAATCTCGGAACGGAGGAGCGCGTCGCGAAGAACGAGATGCTTCCCACCTTTAACCTCGCCTACGAAGTGACCTGGCACGGGCTGGATTACCAGACGTACGGCAGCGTCCGCGATATCAGCATCGACCGTTACGTGACCGACCAGCTGACCGCCTACTTCGAGTACCCGCTTTTCAACCGCGCGGCAAAGAGCAGGTACCTGAAGACCCGTTATAACCTCGATCGCGCCATGGTGGACATTGACTCGCTTCGCATGGACGTGACGCTGGACGTGCGGGCGGCGGTCAGGAACGTCAAGGTTACGAAGAACGCGATAGAAGTTGCGAGGCGCTCCCTTGAACTTGCCTCCAGGAAACTTGCCGTCGAGAGAAAAAGATACGACGCGGGACACGCCACACTGAGAGACACACTGGAATATGAACAGGAGAAGATACGCGCCCAGACGCTTTACATACGCGCCAAGATCGACTACGAGCAGTCCGTCAACGGACTTGAACGCGCGACGGCGAATACGCTGGAAAAGTATGATATAGACATCGAGCGGGACCACGTCGCCGCCAGGGCCCTGGCGGCCTCGCAAAACCGCATCAACTCAAACGCCGAGAAGGATTAGTTGAATGACAAGGAACGAGAGATTGGCCGCGGTTGTCTTTGCATGGGCGGTGACGCTTTCCGTTGCCGTGCCGGGCATGTCCCCGTCCTTGTCGCCGGCATTTGCGGAAGGCGAGCCTGCGGGGCTCGACGCGGAGATAGCCGGGCTGATAGAGCAACTGGGGCACGACGAATACGGAGAGCGCGAGGCCGCGCAGGAGCGTCTGCTCGACAGCGGCGCCCCCGCCGAGGACGCCGTCCACAAGGCGCTGCAACACCCCGACCCGGAAATCCGCCGCCGTGCCGGGATAATCCTCAAACAGATTAAATGGTACCTGCCCCCGGAACAACGCGCACGCCTGGGCGACGCGAGGGTCGAAAAGCTCCGGAAATGGGAAAGCCTCGGAGAGAAAGAGCGCATGAGGCTGCTCGTCAACTGCATCTGGCGGCTGGGGGACGAGGCGGACGTGCTGTGCTTCAAGGTATTGCGCTATGAAGTGCCGCGCTACAAAGAATTTGGACAGATACTTCGGCGTGCCGCGCGATGGTTCATTGAGAACGGTCGTGAAGAGCATCTGCAAGAATTGTTCGCTATCGCACAAGAGAAAGACAACAACGATATTCGTTT
>QNCA01000410.1 GCA_003644325.1 Planctomycetota bacterium | reverse complement strand
GAGCCGTTCCGCCCTTGTCGGAACGGATCGTAGATTGGTGACTGTCACCGTAGGGTGTTATGAAACAGCAGATTATAATCAAGCACCCACCATCATCCAGAAAAAGTCAGTCAACTTGAGTATTTACGTTTCCGCCTGAACCGAGTTTGAAAAAAGGCGGTATCAGGGAGCATTTTGGGGCGGGAGTGCGCGTGCAGGGTGGGGCGATGGATTCCCGTTCCGCAGAACAGGCCGCGCATGGCCCCTGGTAAGTCATGTTATAGTCGAGTGTTACGAGATTGACCAAAACGCCGCCCACGCGGCACGCGAAATGCTCTAACCAAGCGTAAAGTAGTCAGTTATGCATGGGAGAGCGCGGCGTCTGCCCCCCTCGCGGCGAATAGCGACTTTTGAATTAATTGGTGACAGTCACCAATTTAAGTCCATCATATAATGGAGATTAGCAAAGTTAAATTGGTGACTGTCACCAATTTTATCACAAAAATGCTCCCGTTATGCGTTAAAACAAATCGGTCCCTTCCGCCACTTGGCGGAATACAATTTGGAGATGTCCGAGATGGACGGAAGAAGACCATACATACTTTGTCTGGCCGCATTCCTTTTACTCGCCGTCCCGGCGTACGCCGCAGGGCGGACAAACTACCACGTCTCGGGAACCTTCCTCTATTATGACCACGAAGGCCGGATCCGGCCGGCCGCGGCGGTAACCGCGAGGATAATGGACAGGGACCCCTCACCCGGGGATAAGGACGACCTGTTGACCGTCGTCGAGACCGATTCCGAAGGCCGGTTCAGCGCGGAGTTCACCGCGCAGGAATACCAGGACATATACATAGTATT
Source organism: Planctomycetota bacterium (assembly GCA_003644325.1). Lineage (GTDB taxonomy): Bacteria > Planctomycetota > B129-G9 > B129-G9 > B129-G9 > B129-G9. Next base: position 1,951 of record QNCA01000410.1, on the reverse strand, counting down.
TGTTGCGGACAACGGGACGTGGCGCGTGGTCGATTCGAATGAGAAGACATTCATGTGGTTCACGCCGGTAATATGGGACGTATGCAAGGACGATGCGGAGGTGGATTTCGGCAAGCAGACGATAGGTCACAACTCGGACGACCTCGGCGAGCGGCACAACGTGGGCGCGATGTGGATATACCAGGCAGTGCGGCGCTCGGCGGAATTCTGCAACGAGCGCCGGATAGCCCTGACCGGCGATAAGGGCATATATACTGTAATATGGACCGATGTGGACAACGCGACGTATTCATCGGGCATGCGGACCAGGATCGCCCACAATCACGCATACCAGTACGACGTGGTAATCCACGAGACGGGCCACGTGTTGATGCACGCGCACAGCGCGATGCCGTCCGGCTCGGGGGGGCGGCACAGGATAGACAGGGCTTACAACAGGCAGTTGGCCTGGGCGGAAGGCTGGGCGACCTTCTACGCGGCATGCGTGCTCTTCGACCGGGGCGTGAACGATGCAGACCTGCCCTTCTTCGCCGGGGGCGTCTCGGTAGAACACATCCCGCCGCGCTTCGCAAGGGGCGACCGGAACGAAATGCGCGTCGTCGGGGCATTGTGGGATTTCTACGACCTGAACAACGACGGGAGTGACGGGGTATCCATCAAGTTCAGCGCCATCTTCAAGGCCCTCGCCGCTTCAAACGGAAGGCCGATAGCCGACTTCGAAAGTTTCGTTATGCTGCTCGTCTCGGAAATTGATGCGGACGCCGGCACCGTGAGGGCCATGCACGCCGCTCTCCGGCATAACACGATAAACTACTCCATGACGAAGATGATGAAGGCGCGCGGACACTGACCCCGACCCTTCGTGTTTCTCCGCCAACAATCTCCACATGCCCTCCACGGGCGAATACGCTTTGACAGAAGCGCCGTTCGCACTTATCATGCGCAATTCCAATACCCGGAGAAGGGCATGCTGAGAAGTTTTGTCGCAATAGACCTGGAAACGACCGGCCTGAGCCCGAAGTACGACCAGATAATCGAGTTCGGCGCGGTGCGCGTGAGCGAAGGCGAGATAACGGACAGGTTTTCCGAACTCGCCAAGCCGCGCCGCCCCATTCCGCTCGTAATCGAGCGCCTGACCGGCATCCGCAACAGCGAACTTGCGGATAAGCCGCCGCAGGAGGATGTCCTCTCGCGCCTCCTGGATTTTGCGGGTTCATCTCCGGTCGTGATGCACAACGCCGATTTCGATACCTCCTTCCTGCGCGAAAAGACCGCCGGCCGTTTTAACAATCGCACCTATGACACCCTTCTGTTGTCCCGTATCGTCCTGCCGACGCTGCCGCGCCACGACCTGGGGACGGTGGCGCGCCGCCTGAAGATACCCCCGCTGGAAGCGCACAGGGCGTGCAGCGACGCGGAGACCGCGGCGCTGGTCTGGCTGGCCCTGCTCAAGACGGTTGACGAGATGCCGGACGCCGTCCTTTCCGAAATCAACTGGCTGCTCGCGCGGTCCCGTTTCTCCCTGAAGCCCGTGTTTGAAGACGCCGAGCGGAGACGCTTCGGGCGAAAGTTCAAGCACGGCAAGCAGGAAAACCTGAGCGATATCCTCATCGACTTCTCGCACCTGCACGTCAGGCGCACGCCCCCCCCGGAGGAGCCGCCCGCGCCCAAGCCGATGGCGATCGACGAAGTCGCGGGGATGTTCGGCAGGGAAGGCGTCTTCGCAAACGCCCTCAAAGGATACGAGGAACGCCGGGAACAAATGGAAATGGTCGAGCACGTCTGCGAGGCCTTCAACGAAAACCTGTACCTGATGGTGGAGGCGGGAACCGGCACCGGCAAGTCGCTGGCATACCTGGTGCCCTCAATAGTGTGGGCCGCGCTGAACGGGGAGAAGGTCATAGTCTCCACCAATACAAAGAACCTGCAGGAGCAACTCTTCAAGAAAGAT
>QNCA01000409.1 GCA_003644325.1 Planctomycetota bacterium | reverse complement strand
TAAATCAGGGGGTCTGCGCTCCGCCCGTTCCGGGTCCTCGCCCTGAGGACCCGTCAGGGTCCGAACGGGTAATTGGTGACGGTCACTTTTCGCGGTTCTTTAACCGGTCAATCTTCAATAAGAGACCTGTTGGATTTGAGGATTCCCGAGCAAAAAAGGAACTGCACACATCCCGCTTCTCACTTGCGCCTTCCGCCTACTTGGGCATTTTCTTCGTGAATTTGCACTTGGGGTAGTTGGGACAGGCGAGGAAGGGGCCCCAGCGGCCCTGCTTGACGATGAGCGTCGCGCCGCATTTCTCGCACTTTTCATCCGGCATCTCACCGACAGGGGCCTTATCGGACTTTTTCTTGCCTGTTGCCCTCTGCCCTCTGCCCTTGCCCTTTGCCCCTTGCTCCTTGCCCTCTGCCTTGCCTTTCGGAATCGGCTTGGCGTTTTTGCATTCGGGGTAGGCGGAGCATGCGAGGAACGGCCCGCGGCGACCGAACTTGACGACCATGTCCGCGCCGCACTTGTCGCACTTCTTCATCTCCTCCGGTATCTCGATCTTCTCAGCGCCTATCGGCTTGGTGAATTTGCATTCGGGGAAATTGGAGCAGCCGAGGAACTTGCCCCTGCGGCCGTTCTTGACGAGCATGGGCGCGCCGCACAATTCGCATTTCTCGTCGGTGGTCTCAGGCTCTTCCGCCTCGCCGTTCTCGTCCAGCGGCATGGTGTTCTTGCAATCGGGGTACCCGGAGCAGCCCAGGAACCTGCCGTGGCGGCTCCAGCGATAGACCATCGGCTTGCCGCACTTGTCGCACTTGATGCCGGTCTCTTCCGGTTTGCCTTTTTCGCTCTCCATGTTTTCCATCGCTTTCTCCAGGTCCGCGGAAAAGAGTTTATAGAATTTGGCGATGACCTTTACCCAGTCGTTGCGGCCGGCCTCTACGCTGTCCAGCCTCTCCTCCATCTCGCGCGTGAAGTCGGTGTTGATGATGTCGGGGAAGTGCCTGACGAGTTTGTCCGTAACGAGTTCGCCCAGTTCGGTGGCGAAGAAGCGGCGCTTTTCCTGCCGGACGTAGCCGCGATTCTGTATGGTCGAGATGATGGGCGCGTAGGTTGACGGTCGTCCGATGCCCTTGCCTTCGAGCACTCGCACGAGCGTTGCCTCTGTGAAGCGCGGCGGCGGCTGGGTGAAATGCTGCGTGGGGTCCAGTTTCTTCAGGCGCAGCGTCTGCCCTTCTTCCAGCGGCGGCAGCAGTTGCTGTTCGCCGCGGTCGTTCGTGCCGGTAACCTTGAGGTAGCCGTCGAAGGTCATCTCGCGGCCGCTTGCCTTGAACAGGTATTTGCCCGAAGTGATGTCGGCAATCGTGACGTTGAAGACCGCCGGGGCCATCTGGCAGGCGATGAAGCGCCGCCAGATGAGATCGTAGAGTTTCCACTGGTCCGGAGTGAGGTGTTTCTTCACGTCGTTTGGGTGTCGCGCGGGCTCGGTGGGGCGGATGGCCTCGTGCGCGCCCTGTGCGTCTTTTCCGGAGCGGTAGAAGACCGCTTTGTCCGGCAGATATTTTTCACCGAAGCGTTCGGCGATAACGCCGCGCGCCTCCTCGACGGCGCCCGCGGCCAGGTGTACGCTGTCGGTACGCATGTAGGTGATGAGCGCCACGGAGCCTTCGGGGCCCAGTTCAACGCCTTCGTAGAGTTGCTGGGCGATGAACATGGTCTTCTTTGCGCTGAAGCCGAGTTGCGTGCTCGCGCGCTGTTGCAGCGTGCTGGTGATGAACGGCGGCGAGGGTTTCTCCCGGCGCTGCTTCTTTTCGACCTTTTGCGCGATGAACGGGCCGGTCTTTGCCTCTTCGCAGATTTTCTTTGCGTCGGTCTCGGTCGAGACCTTCGCCTTCTTGCCGTCGATCTTTAGCAGCAGGGCGGTGAAGACCTCGCCGCTTTTTTCGTTGGGAGCCAGGTGCGCGGTGATCTTCCAGTATTCTTCGGGCTTAAAGGCGCGTATCTCGCGCTCGCGATCCACGACGAGCATGACGGCCACAGACTGGACCCGCCCGGCGCTCAGGCCCTTCATGACCTTTTTCCACAGGAGCGGGCTGAGTTTGTATCCCACCAGGCGGTCGAGAACGCGACGCGCCTGCTGCGCATTGACCATGTTCATGTCGATTGCATGCTGCGAATCGAAGGCGGCCTTGATGGCCTTCTTCGTTATTTCGTTGAATGTAACGCGGCTGATTTTCTTTTTCGGCAGTTTGAGGGCATGGCACAGGTGCCACGCTATCGCCTCGCCTTCGCGGTCGTGGTCAGTAGCCAGATAGACCATGTCGGCGGGTTTCGCGTGCTTGCGGAGTTCGGCGAGGACTTTGGATTTGCCGCGCAGGGTGACATATTGCGGTTGAAAGTTGTCGTCGATGTTAATGCCCAGTTTGCTCTTGGGCAGGTCGCGCACGTGGCCCATCGAGGCCTTGACCACGTAGGCGGAGCCAAGGTACCTGTTGATGGTGCGCGCCTTGGCGGGGGATTCGACTATGACGAGAGATTTAGGCATTTGTTCACCCTGAAGCACCTTGCGAGTAGCGCGGAATGCTAGCAGACGCGCCCCGAAATGTCAACATGGCGTAACAGGCGCTGTACGCCGTATCCAATCGGGAAGACCGCGATAAAAGTTTAGAAAAATGAAAAAACGTGAATAACGGCGGAAGAGGGCTGCCTCCTTTTGCCGATTTTCGAATTTCGATGCGATGCGGCCTTGCAACCGGCGGGCGTTTTGAATATACTGCCGCTCCGCGCGAGTGGCCGGTTGTACGGAGC
>QNCA01000408.1 GCA_003644325.1 Planctomycetota bacterium | reverse complement strand
CAATTTACAGAAATTTTGTTGCAGACCTGAATCAGGCGGCCGGCGTTATCGGTCTTGCCTGATTTGCCGGGCAATTGCTTCTCCATAATAGTTCTCCGTCAGCCGGTAGTATTTGTGTTAATTCGTGGTTCCCGTCTTCTCTGCGCCATTTCTTCTTTCCCTTCCGTTCCGGTCCGATTCAGTTCCTGTTTCAATCTGCGTTCATCCGCGTTTATCTGAGGCTATTTTTCTTGGCGTCCTTGGCGGCTCAAGTCGCTAGGGCGTCGGCGACTTCGCGCGGCAGGCGACGCGGCCTGCCTTCGGCGGTCACGCAGGCCAGGGTTGTCGTCCCCTCCGCCAGCAATACCTCCCCCTCCCCTTCTTCCTTGAACACGCGGTAGTAAAACTTGACGGTCGCCTTGGTAATCCCCTCGACCCTGGTGCGAATGATAACGACGTCGTCGTATCGCGCGCTTGCCTTGTGGCGGCAGGTCGCCTCTACCACGGCCAGGTACATACCCTGCCTTTCGAGGTCGCTGTATGCATGCCCGCGTGAGCGCATGTATTCCGTGCGGCCCATTTCAAAATAGAGGAAATAGTTCGCGTGATAGACTATCCCCATCTGGTCGGTTTCACTGTAGCGAACCCGCGTTCTTACTTCGCCTTCCGTCATGTCATACTCCACGGCATCTTGTCGGTCGTCATGGTTACAGGGGGTGACAGTATAGGCGTGAGAGTGTTCTTGTCAACACGGGCGCATGCGGGAGGAGTATCGGTCTTTGACTACCGCTACCGTTTTTGTTATGATTGCGGCATCTGCAATCTGACTTAAAGAACGGAGGCGCGTTATGGCCAGACTTGACGACGACCCGCGCACGTCTTTTCACAAGATGATGAGGCGTTTCCGCGAGATGTTCCCCGGCTCTCTTGCCTATCGGGACATGATGCACGGCGCAAGCCCCGAGACCTGGGACCCTCCCGCGGATATATACGAGACGGAATCCTCCGTGGTTATCCGCGTTGAAGCGGGCGGAATGCACAAGAACGACTTCGACGTGAAACTCGCCGCCGACAGCCTGCGCATACGCGGCTGCCGGATGGAGAACGAGCCGCACCCAAAAACGCGCATCCACCAGATGGAGTTGAACTACGGGCCGTTCGAGAAAATCATCAGGGGCATACCCCCCATCAGGACCGAGCAAATCCAGGCGACCTACAAGAACGGCTTTCTGGTAATCACCCTGCCCAAGGCCGAACCCAAGTAAACCTTCAGCACGCGCAGGAGAGCATAATGCCCGAGGACGACAAGAAAAGAGAAAACGACGAACCCGACGAGACCGAGACGGAGGTGGAGGCCGACGCCGCCGAACTGGCGAAGGCCCTGCTCGGCCAGCAGCAGCAGATAGAGAAGGTCCGGATACCCGATACGCTGCCCGTGCTGCCGGTCAGGAACATGACGCTCTTTCCAGAGATGATCGCGCCGATAGTGGTCGGCAGGGAAGCCTCGAAAAAACTGGTCGATGACGTCCTGCTACAGAAGAAACTGCTCGGTATAACTGCCGCAAAGGACGACAAAATCCAGCAACCGAAGGCAGAAGACATATTTTTGCACGGGACCGTCGCGAGAATCGTGCGCATGCTGAAGTTCCCCGACGGCAACTACCGCCTCTTCATCCAGGGCCTCAAACGTTTTCACATCGAAGAGTTCGTCCGGCACGACCCCTACCTTATCGCCAAAATCAAGGTCTTCGAGGATACCTACGACTCCGAGGACATAAACGTACAGGGGCTCACCCGCAACATCACGAACCTCTTCCAGCGCATCGCCGGCCTCATACCGAACTTTCCCGAAGAGATGCGCGTGGCCGTCGCCAACATCACGCAACCGTACAGCCTGATATACGTCATCGCCGCCAATATCAACATGCCAAAGGAGCAGAAGCAGAAATTCCTCGAAGACATACCGCTGAAGGAAAAACTCGAAATCCTCACCGTCGCGCTGAACAAGGAACTCGAAGTTCTCGAAGTGGGCAGCAAAATACAGGAACAGGTGGAAAGCGAGGTGAGCAAAAAGAGCCGCGAAATGTACCTCCGCCAGCAACTTAAGGCCATCCAGGAGGAACTCGGCGCCGGCGACGACCACGCCATGGAGGTGAAGGAGTTCACCGAAAGAATCCAAAAGGCAAAGATGCCCCCGGAGGCCCTCAAGGAGGCGAACGCGCAACTCGAACGCCTGAAACAGATGCAGGTGGGCTCCGCCGAATACACCGTCGTGCGCACGTTCCTCGACTGGATGTGCTCGATGCCGTGGTCGAAATCCACACAGGACAATATAGACGTCGGGAACGCAAAGAAAATCCTCGACCACGACCACTACGGCCTGGACGAGGTGAAGGACCGGATACTCGAATACCTCGCCGTGCGGAAGTTGAAGGAAGACATGCACGGGCCGATACTCTGCTTCGTCGGCCCTCCCGGTACGGGCAAGACATCGCTGGGGATGAGCATCGCGCGCGCGCTCGGGCGCAAGTTCATCCGCATGTCCCTGGGCGGCGTGCGCGACGAGGCCGAAATCCGCGGTCACCGCCGCACGTACATCGGCGCACTGCCCGGCCGCATCATTCAGGCCATACGCAAGGCCGGTTCAAACAACCCCGTCTTTATGCTGGACGAGGTCGATAAACTCGGCGTAGATTATCGCGGCGACCCGTCGGCCGCCCTGCTGGAGGTCCTCGACCCCGAACAGAACTACACCTTCACCGACCACTACCTGGAGGTCCCCTTCGACCTTACAAAGGTGATGTTCATCACCACGGCCAACCT
>QNCA01000407.1 GCA_003644325.1 Planctomycetota bacterium | reverse complement strand
TCTTTGACAAAGAACCCATACCTCTTCCAGGGCCGCAGGCTGGACGAAGAGACGGGATTATACTACTTCAGAAACCGGTATTATGACCCGGAGCACGGCCGCTTCCTGAGCCGCGACCCGGAAGGTTTCGTTGACGGACCCAACTTCTACTCCTTCGTCAACAACAACCCGATAAACTACGTCGATCCGATGGGGCTGTGGTTAGAACCTAATTTTAAAGAGGCATTGGAATGGGTAAGAGACGCTATTCCAAACGAACATTTTCGAAAGCTTGCAGGTAACATCCTATGGCTTAATGAACAGGAGGACAAAAATAGATCGGCAAATAATAAATGCAGCAATCCTTCATGTCCTGGACATGGGTCTGGCTTTGACAAATGTACACCCAGTGATACCAGCGTGGCCGATTACTGGAAGTGGAAGCAAATGACGATCGAGGAGTTCTTGGAAGAATGGGACGAATATTGCATGTATTACGAGCCGCTTAGCGGTCTTGATAGAGGAGTGGCAAGGTCAAGTGATATCATGTTTGATATCGCACTGTTGTTCACGGGTGGAGGAGAATTACGGCTGGCGGGGAAATGGATGTTGATGAAGGTTTTTCGAACCGCCACGAAAAAAACAGCAGGGGTGGTCCTGAAGCAAGTAGGAAAGGTGGCCGTGAAAGAAGCCGGCGAACTGGCGGTGAAGCAAACAGGTAAAGCGATATTGAAGCAATCTGGTAAAGCGATAATGAAGAAAAGTGGTGAAACGGTATTGAAGGCGTCGTCCCGGCGGCTTGCGCGCAATATGGCAAAAGAAGGGATTGAAAGGGCACCCGGATATGTGACACATCATATCGTGGCGGGTGGGTCGCGTTTTGCGCAGAGGACGCGAGCAATACTTCGCGGCTTTGGGATCGGCATTGACGATGCCGCCAACGGGGTGTTCTTGCCGAGGTTATTCCATAACAGGCTGCATACCAGGGCGTATTATCAAACAGTAGAAAAAATGTTGGAGAAAGCCGCTACTAAGGAGCGGGCCATTGATATTTTGAAAGGTATTGGAAATAAATTGTCACAGGGGATACGGATCCTACATTGAGGCAACAATGAAAGTGTTTGTTTTTGACATTCAGGTAGATTACTTTCAATCTCTTGGACCTGTTGATCCAAAAGAGTTTGAACAGGAATCACAGCTTACGAGGCTGCTTCGCGAACCCATCGAAAACAACTGGCATCCCATAAAGGTAGAAGTTATTCGCGATATGACAGGGGTGGATCACCCTTTCCCGCAAGCCGTGGGGGATTTTCCCGACCTAGATCCTGGTTTTTTATGCCTCAGCAGAAAGGCAGCTGACCGCTTGCGTCATCTGCTGTTGCCTCACGGGAAAATACTACCGCTTATATGCGACGAGGGAGAGTATTATCTTTACAAGGTCACTACCGTAATCGACGCGCTGGACGAAGAAATGTCCCAGTTCACGCGGTTTTCTGATGGCGGTATAATGACGATAGAGAAACACGAATTTCATCCCGAAAGACTTGCCAACGCGGTAATTTTTAAGATACCTCAAGACATAGTCGCCATTTTCGTCACCGACAAGTTCGTTTCCGAAATAAAAAAGACCGATTTGAAAGGCTACGAATTCAAGGAAGTCTGGCGATCAGAATGAGAGCGCCACCTTACGGTGGGTCACGCCCCCAAAAGTGGTGAAAATTGGCGCGTTGTGCGGCTCTTCGCGAGACACCACCTTCAACCTGGACACGGTGAACAACCGCAACAGTGTTGTCGATACCGTCAGCGGAACCGCCAACTACACACCCAACAAGGCCAACGAGTACGACATCATCGACAGCGTCAACCGCGCGCACGACGACAAGGGGAATTACGTCGGCCTAACGAATATGGTAACCGGTAAATACCACTGGGACTACGCAAACCGGCTGGCATGCATCTACATAGACTTCAACCTTAACAACAAATGGGATTCAGGCACCGACGAAACAGAATGGGTCTACACCTACGACACCGCCTCCCGCCGGACCATGAAACAGCAGGGTCCCCAAGGCAGTTCCACTCCCTGCACCCGCTACGTCTACTCCGGCTGGAGAGTCGTGCAGGAATACTACGACGCGGACGGCGCAGGCCCCGGCGAATACGACAAGGTCGCCGAATACGCCTACGGCAACAATCTGGACGAAGTGCTCAGGATGAGGCGAAAAGACCTTGACGACGCGGATAACGATGGAGACACGAGCGAATGGATGGTATACTATTATCACACGGATGTTCAGGGCAGCGTCGCCGCCCTCACCATTGGCGAGAACACGAACTTCTCCGACGGAGCGGGCGGTAACCTCGCTTCAGGCACGGTTGTCGAGAAATACACCTACGACGTATACGGCGTGGTCACGATAAAAGACCGCAACGGAGTCGTTCTTTCACAATCAAAAATCAGAAACCCCTACTTGTTCCAGGGAAGACGGCTCGACGAAGAGACGGGATTGTACTACTTCAGAAACAGGTATTACGACCCGGAACATGGCAGATTCATATCGCGGGATCCCGAGGGCTTCATCGACGGCCCCAACCTGTATGCGTTTGTAAATAATAATCCAATCAACTACGTCGATCCATTGGGGCTGTGGGGTGAAGGTGAAGAGACGGCTCTTGAGTTCCACTTCAGGAGCCGAAATCCCAAATTATATCTGAGGTGGAAGCAAATCCAGATGGGACTGGGTTATAAGATTGTCTATGAGAAAGGCCGGAACGAGGTAGATGAAGCAAGTAAGATAATCTATCTTGACTCTTCTAAGGATGCG
>QNCA01000406.1 GCA_003644325.1 Planctomycetota bacterium | reverse complement strand
TATTCTTTATTTGTTTTTTCTTTTAAGTAAATAAAAAAAAAGTGCCTTGAATCGTCCTTCTTATCTTTTTCGTTAGTCCTTAACCCCTAGGAGAAAAGCAAGTTAAAAGTATCCCCTGGAGCGAGAGATATGTCGATGAGATAGGAGTTTTCCAGAAATCGGAAAGTTTTCCGCAGAGTGTCCTCTCCGCTGACAGCCGTCAGCGTCAATACAGCTTCGTCTTCGACTCGCAGCGTGTCGAAGAGGGAAGTGAAATTCAGGTCCTTCCAGTGAAGACCATCAGAGACAACGTCAAGAAGTCCATAACCTGCCGGTATAAGTTCCACTGGCCTGCCGAGGGCGTCCCTGTACTTTTTGAGCTTATAGCCTGTGACCAGAGCACCCTTTCTGGAAATCTTCACCTCGTAGAGGGGCGAAACCACCACAACGGGGTTTTCATCGATAAGCTTTTCGACAGGAGGCGTCAGACTGGAGTCAGCTGTTTTCGTTTCCGTTACCTTTTTGACCGTTCCAACCGGCCTTTTCGGGGGCTTATAGAAGAAGAACTGATACATCATCAGGAAGATCATCATCAGCACGAATGTCAGTATAAACCTCTTCGACATAGCTTCACCTCACTGGGTCATAGCCACCCGGATTAAAGGGATTGCACCTGACGATTCTCCAGGCAGACTTCAGGCTTCCCTTAAGGATACCGTACTTTTTCAATGCCTTTATGGAATACTCGGAGCAGGTCGGATAGAACCTGCATGTGTGAGGGAAAACAGGTGACAAGAACCTCCTGTAAAATTTGATAGCTCCGATTGCAATTTTAACTGCCGTTTTTTCCATTCTCTTTTCTCTTTCTTATCCTCGCTGAGAGGCTCTCAAAGGAACGTATCAGCTCTTCAAAATCTGCTTCAAGGATCTGGGGCAACGCCATGAACACGTAATGTCCTTCGGGCAAAAGATCTCTGTTTTTGCGATAAACCTCTCTCATAAGCCTTTTGGCCCTATTACGTTTGACCTTAGTGTTGATTTTCCTTGAGGCCGCGAATCCGATTTTTTTGTCATCGGCCCAGGTATAGTAAATAACAAAATAATCTCCTTTTTCCCACAACCCCTCCATGAGGATGTGGTTGAAATCTTTCCCCCTTTTTAATATCTCCCTTCGGGGGAGCCCCTCTTTTCTCAAACAGTAAGCCTTCTCCTTTTTTTCCTTCTCCGCCTTTGAATTATGGCCCTTCCTGCCTTTGTGGCCATTCTGGCTCTGAACCCGTGAGTTCTTTTTCTTTTAACGCGTGAAGGCTGGTAAGTCCTTTTCATAACTCCTCCATTCTGCTTTTAATCGATTTTCCGAAGCCAAAGTAAAACAGAACAGTCATAAGCCCATAGCCCAGAGCTATGAACTCTACTTTGTTGACCCCTAAGGATATGAAAAAAAGCTCATACAATGACGACAGAGCAAGGGCAAAAAGAAGCCTTTTGGGTTTAAGGACGTAAAGGAAAAAGAGCGCGATTGTTATGAGAAGAAAAATCCCGAGATATATCATTGTATTGCACCTCGCCCCGCTATAATTGCTGTAACACCCTCTCGGGCCATCACAACGCCGATGGCTGTCATCACGATTATCATTATCTTGGACAAAGCCATCGAGCCAGCTGGCCCGAGAAATTTCACAATTAATTTTGAATTATAAAGGATGACAATGAGAAATGCCAGATTTACCAGATATGCTACCGTTACGAAGACTGGGCCCGCTATATCAGTGAACACGAGGAGGGTGGTAATCACGGCAGGTCCAGCGATGAGGGGAACCCCAAGGGGAACAGCCCCGATGCCTTCCTCGGGCTTACGCCTGGTTTTTTCTGTCTGAAGGAGGTCGGCGAGAGAGAGGGTGACGAGGAGGATGCCTCCGGCCACCTGAAAGTCGGGGATCGTAATGCCCAGGAACGAGAGAAAGCTCCTTCCCAGGACGATAAAAAGAAGGCCGACGAGAAGGGCCGTCAGGGCCGATTCTATGAGGGTTTTATTCCGCTGAGCCGGGCTCATCCCCTCAGTTAGCGAAATAAAGAGGGGGAGTATCCCGAAGAAATCGATGGCCACAAAGAGGGCTATGAATACTTTGAAGAAAATGCCTATGTTCATGTGTATAAAAAAAATGGGCGATGGAGGATTCGAACCTCCGACCTCTTGCATGTCAAGCAAGCGCTCTAACCAACGCTGAGCTAATCGCCCACTTAATTTTTCTACCCTTTAACCTGGGCGGAGGAGGACTTGAACCTCCGACCTCTGGTATGTGAGACCAGCGTTCTCGCCAGCTGAACTATCCGCCCATCAAGATGGGCCCGCCAGGACTTGAACCTGGAACCCGCTGATTATGAGTCAGCTGCTCTGCCGATTGAGCTACGGGCCCGAACCTGTATAAATATAACATGGGCTCCCCTCCTTGTCAAGCGGGGCAAGATCCCTGGAAGTCCACGCGATCGAGGAATCAGGGGAAGATTATGTGCAAATTTTACACACCTTTGAAACTTGACAAATCGCGGTTAGTAACTGATTATTTAAATGTGTAAAATGGCTGTGGGGGTTATGAAAAAAATAGATAAGAAAATTTCCTGGAATCTCGGTCGTTATTGTCCCATCTGTGTGGAAAATCCCAATAGTGTGTTGGTCCCTTTATTTTTCCAGTACGCTATTTAAAAAAATTTGCCAAAAAGGAGGTATGCTATGTTAAAAGTCAGGGCTGTGATGGCGGTGCTCCTCTTAGCCGTGGGCCTTGTATGGGGAGCAACCGTCGAGGTAAGCCACACTGTTGCAGTGACCTCCAAC
>QNCA01000405.1 GCA_003644325.1 Planctomycetota bacterium | reverse complement strand
CCATCTACGAGCCGGCCCCCTTGATAAATCAGGGGGTCTGCGCTCCGCCCGTTCCGGGTCCTCGCCCAGAGGACCCGTCAGGGTCCGAATGGGCAATGATGACAAGCATCTTTCATGATCATCCTGCCTTTAATAGACGAGATTTCCGGCACAATGTTCCGGTGTTTTTCAGATTTTTTTCGTTGGCCGGCGTCGGTAGAGAGACCGGCATTATGTCTTGAAGCGCGGCGGCAAGATGTTATAATGTGTTAAGTTGCTTGTGCCGTCCGGCCGTCTCGGGGTCCGAGTATGGGCCGGGCCCGGCGACCCTGTGTATCGGAGGCCAAACCGGATTGGAAAACTATTATTGGGTGGTAGGCGTTGCGGCGTTCGCGGTAACGTTCTTCTTCTCGATGGCGACGGGGGCAATCGAAGCCTTTTCCGTTGCCAGGTTTGAGAAAATCGGCGTTTCGGAAAAGAAGGAGGAGCGCGTAAAGAGATACCTGGAGCGCCGCGACGACATCCTGTTTGCCTCTCAGTTGTGCGCCCTGTGCGCACGGGTGGTTTTTGTGGCCGCGATAGTGCTGTGGGCGCGGGCATGGGGCGCGGGCGCGGCAATTTGGGCGGCCCTGGTGCTCTTTGCGTCGGCCGTTTTTGCGGGCGGATTGTTGCCCCGCCATATCGCCTTGCGCAATCCGGAGGGATTTATCGGTTCCGTTTTCCCCGTGCTTGGCTTTGTTGCGGGCGCCCTGTCGCCCGCCGTGAGGGCGCTGAACGCCGCTGACAGGGCCGTTGCCAGACTGCTGGGCTTGCGCCGGGAGCCCACCAGCGAAGAACAGGTCGAGGAGGACATCCTTGCCGCCGTCCACGAAGGTGAAATGGAGGGTGTTATCGAGGAAAACGAAAAGGAAATGATAGAGAGCATCGTCGAGTTCAAGAGCGTTGACGCGGCCGCGATAATGACGCCCCGTACCGATATGGTGTGTCTGGATTCTCGCGCGACCATTGAAGAGGCCCGTGAGTTCGCGGCGAAGTGCGGCTTTTCCCGAATACCGGTCATCGAGAAATACCGTGACGACATACTGGGTATTCTGTACGTGAAGGACCTGTTGCGTGTGGGCGGCGGCGATAACTTGCCCACACTTAAGGACGTCCTGCGGCCGGCCGTCTTCGTGCCCGAAACAAAAACAATCGACGAGTTGCTCAAGCAGTTTCAGCAGAGCAAGGTGCATATCGCCATAGTACTGGATGAGTACGGTGGTGTCGCGGGGCTGGTCACCATTGAGGACATTCTGGAGGAGATCGTCGGCGAGATTGCGGACGAGTACGATACCGCCCAGGGGCAATTGATACGGCCCCTGGACGGCGGCGGCGCCGAGGTATCGGCCCGCGCCAGGGTCAGCGAGGTCAACGAGGCCTTGGAGATTAACTTGCCCGAAGCCGCCGATTACGATACAATAGGCGGCTTGATTTTTGCCAAACTGGCCAAGATCCCGCGCGTCGGCGAGACACTGGCGCTTGACAACGTTATAATAAGGATACTGGAAGCCGACCAGCGCCGCATCAAACGTGTTGCAATGGAAATAAAGAAGGAGTAGGCGTCGTTTCGCGCGGCTTGCAATGTTAGACTGAAGACCGAGAAGACTGAAGACCGAAGGCCTGTGGGGCGAAGCAGGGTTCCGGGCACAGCAAGAGGAAGCGATATTCCATCACTTTGGCTCGACAGTATTGCGGCGCTTTTCTTTGTCCGGAAATCCAGTTGACCAGATGACCGGTTGAGCAAAATGTCTTATCACCGAACCCGGGCCATCATCCTGCGCAAGACCGACTACAGCAATACAAGTGTAGTGCTGAACGCTCTCACGCAGGAATCAGGCAGGCTGGGGCTGATAGCCAAGGGCGTCAGGCGCGGCGGGGCGGCGTACGAGACCGAGCCGGAACTGTTTACGATTCACGACGTCGTCTTCACGCTGCGCAGGAACGGCGTCATGGGCACGCTTACCGAGTCCGCGGTGATTGACGACATGCACGGCATCCGCCGGAAGGTGGACAGGTTCTGGGCGGCGTCCTACATGGCGGAACTCCTGCTGGACCTCACGGCCGAGGGCCAGCCGCTGACCGAGGTCTATGCGCTTGCCGCGGGGGCGTTCCGGGGAATAGCGCGGGCGCAGAAGGTCGCGCCGCACGTCTTTATCTTCGAGATGGGCCTGTTGCGGCTGCTGGGCCATGAGCCCTCAATGGCGGCATGCGTGGAATGCGGCTCGCCGCGAAAGCGGGCAGGGGCAGTCGCCTTCAGCGCCCTGAAGGGCGGTTACCTCTGCAAAGACTGCCGCCGGACGGATCCAAATGCCATAACGATCCGCGGCAGCGCCGCCGCCCTGATGCAGGCGTTGGG
The DNA here is from genome assembly GCA_003644325.1 of Planctomycetota bacterium. Lineage (GTDB taxonomy): Bacteria > Planctomycetota > B129-G9 > B129-G9 > B129-G9 > B129-G9. Next base: position 440 of record QNCA01000405.1, on the reverse strand, counting down.
CAAAAGCGCGCAATCGTCCCGGCGCGCCGACGGGGCCGCCCCCGCGAGGGCCGACAGGCTGAATATAGACAGGGACTCCGCGAGGGACTTGCGCAGGGCGCTGAACCACTTTTTCACATTCCTGCGCGAGCGGCCCTCAAAGACGCTCAAATACATGCAGGCGTTATACAGGTGAAGCACGGCAACAGCCGGAGCGGAAAATGTGCCGTGGCGGCAACTGTCACTAATTATGGAGCCGTCCCCCGATAGAATCGGGGGGACGGATCGTAGATTGCTCAAGTTGACTGGCTTTTGCCAACCTCGGTGACTGTCACCAATTACGGAGCCGTTCCGACCTTGTCGGAACGGATCGTAGATTGGTGACTGTCACCGTAAGGCCCGGCAAAATGAAAACTTATAGTCAAACATCCGGCATTGCCCGGAAAAACTCAGTCAACTTG
>QNCA01000404.1 GCA_003644325.1 Planctomycetota bacterium | reverse complement strand
GGTTTCAATATAACCACCTGCCACCCATGCGTCCGGGTGCTCGGCCAGACACCTTACAGAGTTCTTGATGAAATCCGCCGGGACCTCGGCGTGGCCGTCAATCCGAATAAAAATCTCACCTTTTGCAGCTTTCAAGCCAAGGTTGAGTGCCGTAGGGACAATCTTCGCAGGGTTGGTTAATAAGGTTACACGACTGTCTTTTTCGGCGATTTTTTCGACAAGCTCCTGTGTGCCGTCATCACTGCAACCATCTACAACAATAATTTCGAGTTTGTCCCCGGGATAATCATTATCAAGGATACTGCGAATGCCTCTCGCGATAAAATCCACTTCGTTACGTATAGGCATTATCACACTAACAAAAGGTTGGTTCGCTTCCGGCATAAAGAGACCTCTTAACCAATGTTTTTGGCGGAAGAATCTTCCACAGCTCTCAACAACACTTTTTCCAGAACAGCAGCCAGTTTCTCCCGCGAGAATTCGCGCTCGGCCAGATCCCGGGCGTTTCTCCCCATTTGCCGGCATCGCACCGGATCGGTCGCAAGCTCCGCCAACGCCTCGGCCAACGCCTCCGGACAAGATGGGTCGAGATATATTCCACAGTCGTTTTGCTCGACCAATTCTCGCAGCCAGCCCGAAACATTAACAAGTACGGGCTTGCCCGCCGCGAAGGCGTCAAACATCTTGTTCGGCGACCAGGTCTGCTCGGCTGCCGCCCGGAAGATCGTCAGACAAACATCGCACCCCGCAACAATCTGGGTGACTTCGTTCTTTGTTACAGGACCGTCGAATACCACGTTCTTCAATTGATAATCCCGCGCCGTTCCTTCCAACCCTGCACGCCGGCCCCCACTGCCGCATAGAACAATCACGATGTTGTCTTTTCCCCGCTCTTTCAGAATGCGTGCCGCTTCAATAACATATTCCAACCCATTTGCGAATCCCATAGCCCCGAAATAAATCGCAGCGAAACGCTCCCCCAGTCCCAGTCGCTGCCGGGCTGATGAACCGTCCACATCCGGGTGAAATAGATCGAGGTCGCTGGAATTAGGGATCATGCTAATCCTCTGCGCCGGTACCCCGGCGCGAATAATGCCGGTTTTCATGCCGGGCGAGAGAGCGACGATATGATCAGCGGCGGCATATATCTTCTCTGCCATCCGCCGAAGCCACCATATAACCAGGGTATTCTTTAATGCCCCCACATTCACCAGCGCCTCCGGCCACAAGTCACGAACTTCAAACACAAAGGGCACATTGAAATGTCGGGCCAATTTCATCCCGGCCAATCCGATTGTAAGCGGCGTATGCGTGGCGAAGACCACATCCGGTCGGCCGAGTGTTTTACCAACGCGCCGGGCCAAGCGAGCAAATTGATAAAACTTCAGCATCCTTTGTAAGCCGTTCATGCCAGTGCCCTCTTCGGGATCGTTGTAGGCTGCGGCAATGGAAATCACCCGAATGCCGTCAACTTCGCCCTCGGCATAGTCCTTCCCCTGTGGTACGGGAAACTCGCTGTTCTTCAGCCCTGAAGTTATCATCGTCACATGGTGCCCTTTGCCCGTCAGATAGCGGGAAAACTCATATGAACGCGTACCCGTTTTGCCCTTTCGCGTCGCAAAATATTGATGAAGATACTATATATTCATAAGTACACTCTTCAGGGTAATAAATTCCCGCGAGTAAGGTTTTAAGTTGTTGTTCTAAACTTACTTACCCGCCCCTATGGGGCAGGCGAGCGAACGGGAAATTTCAACTGGGAGCACTATAAATAGTACAAATATATACCCTTCAGGGTAATAAATTCCCGCGAGTGAGATTTTAAGTTCTTGTTCTAAAGTTACTTACCCGCGAACGAACAGGAAATTTCAATCGTGAGCACTATATTTATTTATATCCGGCGGGTATTCAACTCAACGCAGTGGACTACCGATACCGAATCCGACGGCAGGCGATAATCATTTTAAGAGCTTCCAAAGGTCCGGCTTCTTGTTGAATTCGGTGGTTCCACGCCCGAAATACGGCCAATCAAAATAAAGCTCGCCTCGCATTTTTTGAAACTGCTCCGTGTACTTATAGGGAAAACATCCAAGATCAACGGGGCGACCTTTAGGGCGGGGATTATTGAAGAAATCGTTCGAGCTAATACATTCTCGAGTGCCCCTGCCGATGGCGGCACTGCCTCTTTTCAAAAAATACATCCCCTTAGTCTCGTCCAGAAACAAGGGATAGCCGGAAAAACCGTGCGGACCAGCCGCCTCGCAGAGCGGGTAACAAAGGTTATAGTCAACAATGACATTAGCACCAACTTTGTTTCTAAAACTTTCCCGTTGAGAATCCGGCCAGCCGTGGATGGTATTCGCTTTTTTCCCTTGCCAGACAGAATTATTCACCACGATATTATTAACAATAATATCATTATGGCCGTTCCCGACGGCAATACCGTCACCATTGCGTGCGACCGTATTATTCACTATCTTGTTGGAGCCCACATTCGGCTTGGAAACCAGTATAATTCCTCCACGATGATTCCGATATACCAGGTTGTTCTCAATCACACTGTTCGCTATTTCAGGATAGCAGTGTATTCCCCACGCTGCATTGAATCTGACGATATTGTTGCGTATGGTATAGTTTTTTCCCGCGACATATATGCCGTGATCAAACTGCGGATGCCTTCCGTTGTACTCGACCAGGTTATTCTCGATAACAATATTATAAGGGCGATGCGCCCCGATACCTTCCAGTTTGTTGTTGTGGATGTAGCAGTTGCGGACTATCACATTCGTGCCGTGAATCAGAACCCCGTCCATTTC
>QNCA01000403.1 GCA_003644325.1 Planctomycetota bacterium | reverse complement strand
CGTTCGCCCTGAACTGCACCGCAAGAGGAACCTCGCCTTCCGTGGGTTCAGCCGTGGGAGCGGCGCGGGGAGGCTGGTTCTGACCAGTACCTCGGGGATCGGTCTCGTTCAGGAATTCCTCCAGGTTGGTGTAGGCATCTCCGTCGGTGTCCTGCCGACCGTCCATCGCATCGCCGGGATCCAACCCGTGCGCCGCTTCCCACTCGTCGTCCATACCGTCCCCGTCCTGGTCGGGGTACGGAGTCCCTCCGGAAATCGGCGGAAAATCGGGCGTGGTCTCGGGAATCGAGCCGGTTCCGTCCCTCACCTCGCCAATTAAACGCTCATCCACCGCGTCTCTTTTCGGCTTGGTGGCCCCGGCCCCGTCCAGTACCATTTCCAGCGTTTCCTGGGCGGTGTGCAGCGGTGGCAGTTCATCCTCGTCGAAAGGGGTGTCGGCCCTGTAGAAAACGGGAGCCGGGATGGTCCGTTCGCCGGAGCCGCACCTCTGTCCTACCTCGACCGTCATGTTCCATTCGTCATCGCCCTCGTTTACCCGATGGGGACCGTAGTTACCATTCAGGTAGATGCGGAGATCCTCCGCGGGGTTCTCAACGATGGTAATCTCCTGCGTCTTGTAGTCACCGCCCGTGCTGGGACCCGGGATGAACATGTTTCCGATGACATTTACTCGCGTGCCGGCCGAGTGGGCATCGAACTCGGGATACTCCGGGCAATTTCCGTACCACCCGAACTTGGCCGCGCAATAACCCCAGTTGTAAACCACGTTGTTCACCATCGAGAATGTTGCCACTACGCCGTCGTCCACCGTTCGCTTATACCAGGGGTTGCGATCTTCGTTGGCAGTAAACAAGTTCATGTAGAAGGTGACGTTCCCGGGGTTCTCGCCCCAAAGAGAACCCTTGCTGTGATGGGCCAGACCTTCGGCGATGATACACCACTGAACGGTTATCCTGTCCGCCAGCGACGCCCAACCGGTAATGTTTTCATCGGTGGCCCAGCTCAGCGAGCAATGGTCGAAGATGATGTCGTGGTTTCCCCCGCCCATAATCTCAACGCAATCCCCCCGACCGCCTCGCTCGTCACTGCCTCCGTTGCGCATCCGTAGATACCGAAACACCAGGTCGTGCGCCCCGTTGACAGAAAACACCCGTATGTCCTTACCGGGTTCTGTACGGAGCAGTATCCCGTCACCAGGTGCGCTTTGTCCGGCTATCGTCAGATATGAGCTGTTTATTTCTATCGAGGATTGCAGGGTGATGGTGCCGCCTACCCTGAATATCACCGTCCTGGGAACCACCTCTTCTCCATTCGAGTTCCTGTTGGTACAGGCATCGCGAAGACTGCCCGAGCCGGAATCATCGAGATTGGTCACGAAATACACTTCCCCGCCGCGCCCTCCCAGAGCGTGACGACCATACCCGACGGCTCCCGGAAAAGCCGGCACCTGGGCCCAGGCAGGCAGTGACACTACAGGCAGCAACAACATCACCGAGCGGAGAAAAGTTCTATGCGTGTGAACCATGTGACAGCTCCTCCCCTGGAAAAACATCTTCACGGCCACCTTCCGGGTGTCGATTCACTCGGCTATCCACTGCGACCCGTCGGAGGGAAAGTTCTCCAGTTGGCCGTCGCCGTCTGCGGGGTCGCCGAGATTGGGCAACACCGAACCGTTGCATACGTCGAAGTCGAGATAATCGATCACCGCGGAGCGGGGAAAGCTGAAGCCGTGGTCGGTGCCGTTCAGCAAGTAATCCTTGAGTTTCAAGGGCTCGGTATACAGCATCTGCCGATCGCTTTCTGTGAACTCCGAGTAATTGAAAACCGCGACTTCACGAAAGGTGGCGTTAAAAACGGTGCCGGGGGAATTCCCGTTAGCCACGTCGCCCACGATAAGATCGTAGGTCACGTTGACGCTATTGATGTTCCCCGTGAAAGTGTCGTCGTCGACGAGCAACTGCTCACTATCTTGGTAGTAACGCCACACCCGGGAATGACCACTGGCGGCGTTCACGACCGCCAGAACCACGAAGCGGGTGTTGTAGCATTCCGCCAGCGGAACCAGGTCCCTGAGGGTGAGTAACTCCTCCCCGTTGGACACCTGCAGGTACAACCCCCTCTGGTCGTGGGGATCGAAGCCGACTATCCAGCGGTTGTGCGGGTAATCGTCGCTGTAACCGCTCTGGGCGGCGGCCACCGCCCAGTCCGTCAGCATCGGGCCGGTGGTGAAATCGAGCAGCACGCCGAACTGCTGGGAAGACAATATCGACCTGTCCTGCGCTACCCTCACGAAGTCGTCCACCCCGTCGAACCTCAGCCCACAGCTATCGACACAATCCGGATCGGTAGTATCCGTCAGGCCATCACAGTCGTCATCTATACCGTTGCCGCAACTGGCGCTGCCCGCCGGCCCCTCCGCCCCGGGATTCTCCTGCGGCACATGCAGGCAAGTACCCTCGGACTCATCGCACACGTCCTGGGTGCAGTCGTCATCGTCGTGGCAATCACGCACCGGACCGGTGCAAGAACCGGACCGGCAGCTGTCCGGAACCGTGCAAAACAAGCCATCGTCGCAGGCGGTGCCATCCTGCTTCTGTCGTGCCACGCAACTGTCGCTCTCCTCGTCGCAGACGCCGTCGTGGCAGGCATCGTTGAGGTCGGAACAGTCGTGCGGGGGACCGCTGCAGACGCCGTTGTTGCAGGTGTCCGGCTCGGTGCAGAACAACCCATCGTCGCAGGGGGAACCATTTAGCGGCAAGGGATCATTTTCGCAACCATCCGGCAAACAGGAATCCGCGGTGCAGGGATTGTCATCGTTGCAATCGAGG
>QNCA01000402.1 GCA_003644325.1 Planctomycetota bacterium | reverse complement strand
TTTCAGGAGAGCAATAGTCTTCTGTGCACGGATTATCATCATCACACGATTCAGGGCATGTGCTGTTCTTTTCTAATGTTTTGTTCTGTGTTACAATCTTTTCTAAATGATTGCTTGTTATTACAGAATCAGCTGGTTTGTTTTCTGTTTTTTCTGTTGTGCACCCGGATATTATAAATACAAACAGCACCGATAACAACAAGACTTTCATATGCATGAGTTGATGTTAGGTTTTAAATGCACATCTGTATCTGAGATCACTGTCTGATCCAATACCAGAACACTTATTATATAGGCAATGCTTCTCTGTTGTTTCTTCTAATTTTCTTCCAAATACCACCAAATAATAAATACTATATAATTAATACTATATTACTATATATAATATCTCTTAAGGTTTTCTCAGATAACAACAATGTATACCAGTATGATGGATGAATTGTAGAGTTCAGAATGATATAATAACCAGATTTTATTGGAGAATTAAGGATGTACTGCAGGGTTTATGGTGGGCTCTGCAAATTCAATTCCGTAAAAACATAAACCTGTTTCAGGCTTTGGGTTTCTTGTCAATTCTATCAAAACCAATACAAACAATAAACAAAAACCAAGGTTTACGGGTTTGGGCTGGCGAAGCCTTATGATGTAACCTTGAAGATGACACAACAACAACTATTCAAATATAAGTCAATATAACAAAAATAACGTATGAAAAACCTGAGTGTTGTTTTTTTTCTTTTGTTTATTTTTTTGAGCCCTGTTAGTGTAAGTGCGGTTGCTTATAAGATATGTTCTAACAATGGCTGCTTTTTTTCCAGGACAACTGTTGCAAATGTTAACTGGGACGCTGAATGGTTCTCAGGATCAGGTCCAGCATCCATTACAACCAGTCCGTCCACAAATACATGCTATGACTACAGCCCTTCAAAGGGAACAAACTATTGTCAAATGGTGTTTTCTTCCGGGTACTATTACATACGTATATATTCAGATCACGGAACAGCCGATGATTGTGGTTGCACATTATTTCATAGCGATTATGTATACGCTAAGATATCATTCGGTGGTTACGGATCAATTTACACAGACGCGTCATGGAATGTAATGGATTTATCCTGGAATATTGTAAGCGGTCATATAGTTGATGTGTCTTCCTGTTTCTCTCCGCACTATATTCAGAGTTATTTTGATTCTACTGGCACCTGTTATATGACATGTGTCGCCAATCTTATAACTATCTCAGAGGTTGAATGTATGCCTGGTGATTCAAGAAGCTGTGGTAATTGCGGAACACAAACCTGTAACTCCAATGGATACTGGGGCCCATGCACAGGAGAGGGTGTATGCAACCCCTCTGACCCGTGCTGTGATTCTTATTGTCAATACCTCCCGGCAGGCACCATATGCGGTTATTCTGACTGGAATGGTTGTCTGAATAGTTGCACAAGAAAAAGGGACGTGTATAAATGTAGCGGCCATTCTTCTGATTGCCCTGCTATCGATCAAGGGGATGATTTTGGAAACTGCTATGCAAACTATTACTGCTCTGGTGGTGTGTGTTATTACGGCTCATGCGGAACAGAGGACTGCCCGAAAGACTATTGTTCTGGCGATCCCGATACCCCATATTACTACTACGACTATCCGGACACCTGCAATCAGTATTGTGACGGTAATGGCAACTGCCAGGAATGCAGTTGCACATCAACACAGATTGACTGTTCCGAGTCAAACGATTGGAACGGTGAAGGCACGAACTGCAACTGTTACTGCGGGGGATATGATGTAGAGGAAAGCACAGCAAATGGAAACTGCAACGATGGCATAGACAACGACTGCGACGGAAACACCGACGCCAATGACCCTGACTGTTGTGTCTGTTTTGATGCCAATGAGCCGTGTTGTGACGGGTGTCATTACAGGGGAACAGATTACATATGCGACCAATGGACAGAATACCGTTGCTCAGGATCCGGGTGCGGTGATGATGTTGAGGTAAGAACAGCTGTACAAAAGTGCAGCGGGGAAAGTTCTGAATGTGACGGAGAGATTAGTGGTGAATGGTCTGTATTTAAAGACTGTGAGTGGAATGAGACATGCACAGAAAACCCCTTTGAATGTGTGTTCACCCAAGACTGTTGCGAGTGCAATCCGGGAGATGTGAGGGAGAGCGGAACATGCGGACTGTGTGGAACAAACAGAAGCTATTGCGACGGATGCAGCTGGGGTGAATGGGTATGTGAGGACGAGGGGGTGTGTGACCCTTCAGAACCATGCTGTAATGATTCATGCCAGTATGAACCAGACACAACAGTATGCAACATTACCTATGAGCTGAGATGCCATGACACAGAATGTGGTGGTTATGTAGAGAACGCAACAATGAAAACCAATTGTAGCGGAACAAGCGCTGAATGTAACGGTGATAAATATTATGATGGCGGAACAGTTTTCGAGCAGTGTGATAGTATGGAAAGATGTTCAGAGGGTACATACGAGTGTGAATATGATGTAACCTGTGATTCAACCCCACCATCTCCGTATATAGACCCCCTTCCTGAATGGATAAACACAACAAAGTTCAATGTCAGTTGGGGAGGTTATGATGCAGACAGTGGTATAAAATGCTTTGATTTACAGTACAGCACAGACTCTGTTAATTTCAACGACTGGCTTGCGTGCAGCACAGAAAACCTTGCTGTTTTCGGACCAGACAACCCTGTTCTGGTTTCAGAAGGGACTACATACTACTTCAGGGTAAGAGCAACAGATAATCAAGGGAACACAGAGCCATGGCCATCTGCTCCGTACGTTAACACTACTGTAGATCT
>QNCA01000401.1 GCA_003644325.1 Planctomycetota bacterium | reverse complement strand
CTGGATGTACCAATACCGCAGAATGCAGTGCCTGGCCTCTACGAAGGAGAACTGGCTGTGAGGGCAAGCGGACATCCGCCGCTGAAGATACCTTTCAGGATAGAGGTTCTCGGAGTGAATCTTCCTCCACTGCCCAAGGAATACGTAGTGGGTCTCTACTATTACCCACCCGATGATCCGTTCCTGATGAAAGTCCAGTTCAAGGATATGGCCGCACATAACATTAATGCCCTTTCTCTTGCCGGTTCCTTTGTGATGAAAACCCCTGCCGGCAGAGTTCGTCTGGACTGGGAACGGGTGGCCAAACTCGACAGGCTCATGGCCCTGATGAGAAAATACGGTTTTTACAGGCCCACCTCTCTTACGTGGCGGATTTGATCGGCAAGCTCGAACTTCCCAAAGATGCCGAGCAATGGACCGAAGGGGACAAAAGGCTTTATGAAAGCGCAATCAGGCTGATGAACACCACTGCCATAAACCGCGGCTGGTGCAGGCTGATGTTCTTCCCGGTGGATGAGCCGGCGAATAATCCGCAGGCCATGAAACTGGCCCATACCATCCTGGGCATCCTGCGCTCGATGAAGGATATTATCACCCTTTGCGACCTTAATACACCGGGTTCTGTGGAGAAGCTGGCCGGTTACCTGGATGCGGTTGTCATTCAAATAAGCTCTGTTTCTCCGAAAACAATAGGCCTGGCCAGGGAGAATAATGTCGAGGCTTTCTTCTATCTGCCGGCTTTCGGTTCATCGGATGTTGGAGGGGATGCCGCCTACCACCGCACCATACCCGGGTGGTTCCTGCCGCGCTCCGGCGCCAGAGGGATCTATTATTTCGCCTACCAGAGTGTAACCGGGGATCCTTATGATGAGCTGGATGGAAGCCACAGGGACTGGTGCGCAGCCTATCCCGCCCCTGCACCGCATTATGTGTGGCCGGCCCCGGAATGGCAGGGTATCCGCCGTGGTATCGAGGACCTCCGGCTGGTGGTGCTCGCCAGGCAGCTTATCCAGCGCGGCAGAGCTCACAGCAATGCGCAGGTTCGTCAAATGGCGGCCGCCGCCCAGGAGAGACTCGATGAAATTCTCAACACCCTGGAACCAACCGGGCAAGGGTTGATCTACCAGCTGCACAACGAGCTGGAGACTTATATCTGCGAAAAGTGGAGACAGCAATTGCTCGACGAGGTGATTCCGCTGCTGGAAGCACTTGAAAGCAGATGACCCCAGAATCCCCCCTTTCGACCCTGGGCTCAGCCTCCAGAGCACAGGTCTAAGCGACGGTCTTACTTTTTGGGGGGTAATCGAAACTTTTCAGCTCGAATCCTGCGGCGCTCCACTTGATGTAGGAAAAATGAGTGCACCAGTCCCCGGAATTGAGGTAGAGCCCGTGTTCGAATTCCCTTTTTTCCGGCTGGTGAGTATGGGCCAGGATCACGGTATCCAGTTCCCGGCAACTAGCCAGCAGTTTGCGGGCGGTATCAGCCGAGGCTTCCACACGGGCGGCTTGGCGGTTGGCGGTGTATTTGCGGCTGGTGCGGCTGGTAAACCGGGCCAGGGCATAGCCCCAGTCGGGGTGCAGCAGGCGGAAAAGACGGATAAGCAGCCGATTGCGTAAACATTTTTTCAGGATCTTGTAACCCGTATCCCCTTCACCCAGGCCATCCCCGTGCAAGGCCAATACCCGCAGCGGCGGGTCTGTCTCGCGGATCAGCAAGAGTGAATCCGGAACGAGCCTCACTCCCAGGGTTCTGCTGAAAAGCTCTCCCAGCCAGAAATCGTGGTTTCCTGCTACATACCAGCAGCGCACCCCGGATCTTGCCAGGGCCTCGATCCCCGCCATGACCCGCAGGTGACGGGCCGGTAGCACTGTCTTATACTCGAAGTAGAAATCGAAAAGATCTCCCAAGATAACCAGCACATCAGCCTCTGTGCGCAACTGCTCAAGAAAAGCAATCACCCGCTGCTCTCTCTCCAGAGTGCGGCTGTCCTTTTCACTGTCCAGATGAGCATCGCTGAAAAAATGCACCCGCTCATCCGGCTCTACAATTTCCTGTTGATGCGCATGCAGGTCCAATCCCTTTATCCTCGAATCAAAGCAAGGAATAAAAATACTACGGTATCGAAAACAGAGATATTAGTGTCGAAGACGGTAAGAAGATTTCGGAACTAAAGTACTGGGGGTGCCTTGGATCCCCTTTCCCCACTCATCCCAAAAAGCAGTGAGCGCCTCTTTCGGCTTTCTATTTCCCGCTTTTTCCGCACCCCGGATATTGCTTGTTTTACTTGATCAAAAAACCGGCGCTTCGACCTAGCCCGGCCGCTTAAAGATAGAGATTTGCAAACTCGGAGGCAACCATTTTCCATAACGTTCATCCAAGTATAATCACTTTTTATTTGACCAGGCTTGGAAAGCTCTCTCAAGCACGACCTGAGACAAAGGAATTCCTCCAGCCCTGATATTGTTTCTTTTTTTACCGGAAGTTTTCTCCGGGGTCAAATCACCTGTTGATTAAAGTCTCCTTTGGTTATATTATCTATGATTTGAAAATCTTCCTTAACCGAAATAGAGACTTATAGTATCCATCTGAACCGGATATTATATTAAAGGTGAGCAGGTATTCAAGAATTGGTTTCTGCTTTATTTTGGCAGTGTGCTTGAGTTTCGGCTTCGCCCCTCTTGGTGCTGGGGAGAGCTGGATTTCGCTACCCGACACCACTATGCTTCAGGGGGGTGTTCTCCGGTTGGATGTGGTTGCGCGGCCGGAACCGGACACTGTCACCGGCTTTTTCCTGAACAGGACTTTGCCTTTCATCCGCAAGGCGGATGGAGGCTTT
>QNCA01000400.1 GCA_003644325.1 Planctomycetota bacterium | reverse complement strand
GCTGTATGGCTTCCCGTCCGAAGAGGGAATTCAATCGGGCGTGCAGTTCACTCACCGTGATTTTGCGCGGGCCGACGATTACGGCGACATCGCCCTCTTTCTTTTCCTCTATCTTGTACCGCCGGCGCATGCGCTGCCGCCAGTAGAAACCGTCGCGCTCGTCGAGGCCGTCTCCTATCTCTTTTTCCACCTCGGCTCGCACCTCGGCCAGGGGCTTGTTCCGGGCGGGCTGGTTCTCGAGCACCATGACTACGTGCCAGGCGTCGCGGCCGCTCTTGAGGGGCTTCTCCATCAGGCCGATCTTTGCGGCGAACACGGCCTCGAGGAACTTCGGCCCGAGCCCCTGGAGGTCCCTGCGGAATTCTTCATCGCCCTTGTGGAATGCGTCCAGCGCGCCGCCGAGCGTCCGCGAGTACGGGTCTTCCGATTCTTCCTGCGCGATCTTGCCGAAGTTCCCGCCCGCGTTGAGCCGCCTGATTATTTCGAGGGCCTTCTCTTCGGTATTTACCTGGATGTGGCTGATCTTGACGCGGGCGGAGACGATCTTCTCATAGGCGACCAGCAGTTCGATTCGCTTTTGTTTTTCCGCAATCCCCGTTTTGAGGGCCTTTTCGATATTCTGCTTCTTGAACTCGTCCACGCCGATGCCGCGGGTCTCGCGCAGGTATTCCTCCAGGGTCTTCCTGCCGCGGTAGTCCCTGTTTATCGTCTCGGTCATGGATTCGATGCGCATCTTTTCCATCTTCTCCGCATAGTCGCGTATCTCGGCCTCGGTGAGTTCAAGACCGACCCTTTCGGACTCGAGCGCGATTATCGCGTCGTCGATGAGAACATCGAGCGCCTGCGACCTGTGCCTCTTTTCCAGTTCCTCAAAGAACTCGTCGCGGGTAATCCTGGTGTCGCCCACAAGCGCGACCACGCCGGGCTCGGTTATGAGTTCGGGGTGGTCCTGCCACTGCGGCGGCCGGGGCTCGTCGAGATTTCCGCTTGCGTTGGGGTCCAGCCACTCCTCACTTTGCGGCCGGTCGGGACGGGCGGCCGAGGGTTCCGTCGGCCCGGGCCCGCTGCCCTGACAGGATACACCCACGACCACGAGGGCCGCGACAACAATCAGCAAGATCGATAATCTCGACATCGTATTACCGTTCAAAAGATGAAAAGAGAAGTCAACGCTCCCCGGTGCATGCAAGAATCCCGGGTACTGCTTGGCACGGTGGCAGTCACCATCTACGAGCCGGCCGCTCCTTCGGAGCGTCTACGCTCCGCCCGTTCCGGGTCCTCGCCCCGAGGACCCGTCAGGGTCCGAATGGGTAATGGTAACAGTCACCGGCGCGGCGAGGCCTGAAAAAACGAGGGACAAGAAGGATGCCTTATTCTTCCCGGTTCCCCTCGGTCCCGTTATTCCCGCCATTTTCCCCGTTCGCCCGGCCGTCGCTGTTCCCGCCATTCCCTTCATCGCTCTCCGGCCCGTCAGCCTTTTCGCCTGAAAGTTCTTTCTTTCTCTTGTCGAGCATTTCCAGCACGGGCACCTTCAGGCCGCTGGCGTTTTCTATCTTGCTGTCGATGAGCAGGCGCCACAGGTAAAGGTCGGTGAACTCCGCGGTGCGCGCGTCGCCCAGGTGTTTGTTCACTTCGTCCTCCAGTTCGGCGAATTTCCCCACCTTCCCCTCGGAGCGCCTGAGCACTTTTACGACATGCCAGCCGCGGTCCGATCTCACGGGGACGCTCACCTCGCCCTCCTTGAGCGAAAACGCCACGTGCTCGAACTCCGGCCCCGGTATGTCCATCCGTATCCTGTAATCGCCGGGGCTGATTTCCCTCATCACCCGCCGCTTGGGGTTGGGCACCTTGTCCTTGGCGAGTTCGGAGAAATCTTTCCCCTTATCCAATGACTTTATTATTTCCCTTGCCTCGGCCTCCGTCTCCACCTGTATCTGCTCCACGTCCACCCTGTCGCGCGTAAGGACGTCGTACCAGGTGAGTTTGGTCATGAGCACCTCTTTCGCGAATATGCCTTCTTTCTTATCGCGCTGGAGCATCTGCTCACGGATACGCGCGCGGATTTCATCCTCCGTCATCTTCATCTGGCGCAGGTAGTCTTCCCATTTCACCAGACCACGGGCCTGCTGCTCAAACTGGGATCTCTGCCGTCGCATCTCCCCGTCAACAGCGCGCTCAAGGGTATCCTTTATTTCCTTCTCCGTTACCTCCACGCCATACTGTTCCTTCTTCTGCCTGATGAGGGTCTCGATAATCAACTGCTGCAACTCCGGGCCGCCGTAGCGCTCGATAAGCCTCTCGACCAGGACCCCGCGCCCTATCTTCTCGCCGTTGATGACCGCAATTGCCTTCACTTCTTCAGGCTCGGGTTTCTTCTCGCCGTCCTCCGCGGTCAAGGCCGGAGCAACGCACGCGAGCAGTATCGCCACGACCGGCAACAAAAGGCGCAACCGTAAAATATAATAAGACACGTAACGTCCTCCCAGAGAGATTCACGTGGAGACCAAATCCACGAAGCGGTTAAAAAAATACAGAAGCGTTCCGTCGTGAACAAGGCGGAGATTTTAACACCCGCCCCACACACCGTCAACTTTTTTAACCGCGCCGGGGAACACGTAAGAACTCTGGAAGGACCGCAAGGGTGACTGTCACTACGTGCCAAAATAGAAAGCCCCGCGCCTGCAAGCCGCGAGGCCTTCCGTTTTGCTCTCATGTTTTCGAGGATTGACTATTTGCGATGCATTAGCGGTTCCGGATTCTTCCGCGAAGCACACCCGCAACGCCGGCCAGCCCGCAGCCGACAAGAATAAGGGTTACCGGTTCCGGGATTGCCGCGAGCGTC
>QNCA01000399.1 GCA_003644325.1 Planctomycetota bacterium | reverse complement strand
CCTGAGACTCAAACTCGTTCAATTCGCCCGGCAAGAGGGCGTTAAGCCCGCCGCCCCGACCTTGTCGGGTCTTTTACTTTACTCAAGTTGACTGACTTTTGCTGACCTCGGTGACTGTCACTAATTACCCGTTCGGACCCTGACGGGTCCTCAGGGCGAGGACCCGGAACGGGCGGAATCTCGTGAGCGTGCCGAACGAGATTCGTAGATTAATGACTGTCACCGTAAGGCCCAGATCCGCGCATCCCGGTGCTTGCCGTCTGCTACCTCGACCGCCTCCATTACAAAACAAGACTTCACAAATTCAACCAAAGGGGGGACGACGTCGGGGTCCTTCCCTAAAGCGAACAGAGAAGGCGTTCGGGGTCCGGCAAAACCGGAGTACTACGGGGCATCAGGCGGCGGGGTTTCGCGCGGCCTTGTCGCGTCCGGCCGCGTGGGAGAGGGTTCGGGGGGGTAGGTCAATTCATGGGAATCGGTTTCGGATGTTCTGGCTATAACGTGCACGCGCCTCACCGCGGTGCGGCTCACAACGAACTCGGCGACCTCGCGCATGTTGCGCTTAAGCGCCCGGGGATTCTCCGCCAGGCGGGGGTCGCACGAGTAGGCAACCGTGTAGCCGTTTCCTTCCTGCGATTTACGCACGGTGACGTCGGTAATCTGAAACTCTCGCTCGAGCCCATCGCGCACACTCACCACGGGCGATTGACGCAGATAGTACTGTGACATCACGACCAGCGCCGCACAGCAAAAAACGCCCATTATGAGTATGATCCAGGGAGATTTCCTCACGATTTGCCACCGGAGATATTTGCGAAGCGTCAAGGGGCACGCGCTGAAACACAGTGATTGCCCACGCTCACTGTAATATTATCGTACCTCGGTTCGGAAAAGTTGAGAGGTTCGTGAGCAGGTCCGGCGCTCGTCAAAGTAGGATGTAGGAGTGTAGGCAAGTAGGAGAGGGACAGAATCCGCCATCCGCCGTCCGAGGTCCGCCATCCATTCTAACCGGCAAGGACGCCAAGAATTTCTACCCACAGATTACGCAGATTATTCTTTTTTCCCCTTTTAAGTATACACTCAAGTTGACTGACTTTTTCTGGATGATGGTTGGTGCTTCGTACGGTGACAGTCACCGAGGTTAACAGAAACTCAGTCAACTTGAGAAATTTGCTTGTCCACTCTCTACTCTCCTACTTTCTTGCCAGTCCATGCTTGTTAAACGCGACGGTTCGTGGTGGAAAATGCGGGATAGCGTTTTTTTTCAAAAAATATAAAATCCGGCTTGACAGAAGGGGAATGTTATAGTATATAATTTATAAAGCGTAAATTACATTGCGTGGACAACCGCCGTTTGTCCTGCGGCCGCGTTCGCCGCGTGTCTCTGTTGCGCCCGGTGTGTTGTCCGTGCCGTTTCTTTCGCAATATCAGACGACCGGCTTGCTGATGGGAGGGGGTGCCGTCCGCCGGTCCTGGCAGTTGGAGAGGGGAATTTTCTTCAGGAATGCCGGAATGATCCCTCGCAAACTGTACAAGATCGGTGAGGTGATGCGTTACTCGGGCCTCTCGCGCCAGACGGTCCACAACTACACGATGATGGGCCTTATCAAGCCTCTCGAGCGCACGGAGTCCGGGCACCGCCTTTATCCCGAGGATGTATTCGAGGACCTGCGGACGATCATGCGCCTCCGCAGGCACCATACGCTGTCGGAGATAAAGACGCTTCTCAAGAAATTGAAAAAGCGGCGTTAGCGCCGAGCCGCGTAACTCTGTGAATGTCTTTGGGCCTTGTGAGTCCCGGCAGACCGGGGCGGAGGAGGCCGATGAAATCGGGAATGTCTTCTTTAGTGAAACGACTGTGGCCACTGGCCGCATTTACGGTGGCGGTGTGCCTGCTCGTCGCCTTCATACACTCCCAGCACGCCATTACCCAGGAATCAACCCCCGAACAACAGCGTCGGCAATCATACGGGTCCGCCCTGCGAGCCGCGCGCAAACTTCAATCCGCCGAATTCTACACCCGCGCACTCGACGCACTGGAGAAGGTCTTGGACGAGTACGCCGATATAGCCGACCCCTCTGTGCGCCTCGAAGCCGCGGAACTCTCCATGAAGGTTACTCCCCCCAGGCCGGACCGTGCGCTGGAGCACGTCGAAAAGTACCTCGCGGTCTGCCCCGAGGACGGCGACATCCGCAAGGCCTTCGAACTTCGGGGCGATGCCCTGTTTGAAAAAAAGGCCTACAGGGACGCCGTCGACGCCTATAAGAAGTCCGTCGAGGGCGTGCGGACCACCAAGGATAACGCGCGCGTAATGGGCCGCATCGGTCGCTGCTGCCGCTATCTCGGCGAGGACACCGAGGCGGAGCATTATCTGGATGAAGAAATCGAGCACTCTGTTGACTATCGCGCGCCGTACGAAGCGCGATTTATCCTGGCCGAAATTTATGCCGATATTTTCGAGCGCCTGGGGATAGCCGATTACGCCGAGCAGGGCATCCGGCATTTGCGGTGTATCTTTAATGACAAGGTCAACACGGACCTGCGCTATGCGGCGCGTGTGCGGACAGGCGACCTTTATCTGGCGCTGAGGAAATACCAACAGGCCGAAGAGGCGTACCTGGCCGCGCTGGAGGTGGTCCCCGACCCGGATGAGATGCGCCGATGGCTCGAGGGCGGCGATGAAACGAGCGCCAGGGACGACCTTCTGCGGCTGCACGTGTTTGGCCGCCCTCGGACCTTCGTCGTCCGGGACGGCAAGATAGTAGCCCGTCCGCCTACAAGAATGCAGGCGGTCCTTCAGCATCATCATGAGCGCGGCCGCCTGCTCGATGAAATTGAAGACCTG
>QNCA01000398.1 GCA_003644325.1 Planctomycetota bacterium | reverse complement strand
GGAGCCGTTCCGACCTTGTCGGAACGGATCGTAGATTGGTGACTGTCACCGTAAGGTGTTATGAAACAGCAGATTATAATCAAGCACCCACCATCATCCAGAAAAAGTCAGTCAACTTGAGTAGATTAATGACTGTCACCGTAAGGCCCGGCAAAATGGAAACTTATAGGCAAACATCCGGCATTGCCCGGAAAAGGTCAGTCAACTTGAGTAACAACCTTGCTCGCGACTCGGTGTTGGCCGCACCGAATGTCCACATCTATTCCCATGCGCGGGGCATTTCGCCCCAAAGGCTATAGGTGCCCATATTCTGCGAGTTATGACGGTTTTCGTCCAACCCACTGACGAAATGCGTCAATTTAACCCCCCGCACAATCCCCAGACCGGCATCGGTGGCGGCTTAAGACACCACGGTGCCGCAACTTATATTCTCCGGCAGATTGCTTGTACGGCGGCACGCGACTTGCGACACCATGTTGGGATTCAGTGGACGGAGGCACGGATATGGAATAAAACCGGCACCGTGGCCACGACAGCGCCCCCGACGGCAAGGCGCACCGGAGACTGACGATCACTGTGGGAGGGCATGGTCCGGACGCGAAAAGGAGGAATACATACGAGGTGACCAATGGCGCTTTAGCGGGAGCCCAAGCAACGGGAGCATCTTAAGGAAGGGATGCAGGCCATGTGATCTGCGCGCGACAATATTCAACGCAGGAGCAGGCAGTTTGGAAAGGAGCACACCGATGGAACGAGAAGCATAGGGCCGGGGCAGCAAGTCGGTAAAGAAAATAGTCACAGGACCCGCGCCCTATGCTGTAATGATACTCCTTTTTCTCCTTTAACTCCTTTTTGCAGAGCAGTTATAGTCGGAGTTCCGGCTATGGCTGCTTTGCATTTTTTGGCGGTTTCCATGTGCCGGCGCATGCTCCCGGCCACTCACCGGGAGTTGCCGCGTGCTCGCCTTTTTGCTTGTCGCTTGCGATGGGCCTGCCACTGAGACACGGCGACGATTCCCTTTCACAGTACATCTCCCCATCCCCACCTGCCCCGCGCTTGCGGGGAGCATGTAAGAATCCTGGAAAGGCCGCACCGGTGACTGTCATCACCATTACCCATTCGGACCCTGACGGGTCCTCAGGGCGAGGACCCGGAACGGGCGGAGCGCAGACGCTCTGAAGGAGCGGCCCGCTCGTAGATGGTGACTGCCACCGTGCCGGCAGCGCCCGGGATTCTTACATGTTTCCGCGGTTGCGATTGCTTTTGACAGAAGCCGGAGCGTGACTATAATGCGCGTCTGTCAATAGACTGGAGACACGCGCGGAGATCAGATGCCCGACCCATGATAGACCGGAAAGATTTTCGGGCCTCTGAACACTTGGACTCTTGAACTTGCTGAGCCCGGAGTATCCTGTTGAAACGACGCCTGAAGATACCGAACGTCCTCGTGGGGTCGGTCATCGCGGCGGGACTGATAGCGCTGGCGGCCGCAATGTGGTGGCCGCTGGTAAGGGAACTTACCAGTGTCGATCCGGGCCCCGGCCGCCCTGCATCCGGGGATGTGCCGGACCTCGTCTATCTGGCCGACGGCAGCGCGTGGGCGGGCCGGGTGGCGTCCATCGGCGGCGCCACGCTAACCCTGCGGGACGCGCGTGATGCGGCCGCGCTGTTTCCCGGCTCCCGCCACACCGAGCCGCGGGGCGAGATGTCGTTCGACTTATCCGACGTCGTGGAAGTCTCGCTCAACGGGCATTATTCCGCCGGAATGCCGCTTGTGCCGAGGGCGTACTTCGTGGACGGCAGCGTGCTGACGGCCCGGCCCGAGCGCCTTGCCCGGGGCGTGATGACGCTGGTGCCGCGCGGCCCCGTGATGCCGTCCGAAAACGCCGATGATGGCTTGATAGAGGTAGATATAGCCAAGGTTACAGGGCTCTCTTTTGCCGCGTGGCGCAATCCGTTTCGCGACAAGGTGGACGAAGACATCCTGGTGCTGCGGGACGGGAGCGAGATGACCGGAGAGCTGCGCGGGATAACGGCGGCGCGGGTAGAGATGATCGCCCCGGACGGCACGGGCGCGGAGCGCGTTGACCGTGCGAAGGTCCGCACGGTGACGTTTCGCCGGCGCGGCGCGCAGCCGTGCGAGCCGCCGGGCAAATCGACGTGCGTGGTGAGCGTGGCGGACGGCTCCCGCATCAAAGGCATGCCGGTATCCATGGATGATGAGGCGCTGTCGCTTGTGTCGCCCGTCCTGGGCGAGTTGTCGGTATCGAGGGACGCGGTCGAAAGGATAGCATTCAGCAATCTGGAGTTGCGGGATGAGTTTCCCGTCGTGCCGGACAAGCCGGGCGTAAAGGCTTCGCGTACGCCGTCGGGCACGATACTTGTCGCGGATGAAGACGGCAGGAGGGTCTCCGAAATCGACCGGTCCGGCAAGATAATCTGGGAATATCCGCCAAGGCCCCACGGCGGTCCATCCTTGCCTGATGCCGACTATGAGCAAACTGTAATAGCGGTCGTTTCGTATAAGGGTATCCGGCAGATAGAATACCGACGGTGTCTTGTGCCGCCTGCGGGCGGGGGCCTGGAGAAGCCGACCGGCGCGGTGCGGCTGCACAACGGCAACACGTTAATATGCGATTACGGCCGCAACAGGGTGATAGAGGTGTCGCGTGAGGGGAAAATAGTGTGGTATGCGCCGGCATCGGGAGCGATGAGTTGTCTGCGCCTGGGACGCGGGCGCACGTTGGTAGCGGAGAATCACCGCGGGCGCGTGACGGAGGTCCGCGCGGACAAGCGCGTGGCGTGGGAGACCGGCGGCTTAACTAATATCGTAAGTGCGCACAGGCAGC
>QNCA01000397.1 GCA_003644325.1 Planctomycetota bacterium | reverse complement strand
TGTTACCCAGCACGGAGGCCGGGCTGGCGTCTTCTTCGAAGGCCAAACTGATCGAGGTCTGACTGGCTCCTGCCGATTCATCGGTCAGCACGATATTCCCATTGGGATCGATAGAGGCTGTAGCTCCTGAGAAAGCATTGTTGATTACATTTACCAGAGCAGCCAGGGTTGTCCCGTCCCGGGCCACTGTGGTGCCATCCGGCAGGAGTTCGGTGCCGGTTCCATAACGGAACACCGCGGAGACGATTGTCCCATCGGGGTTGGTACCGGCAATCTTGATCCGGTCGCCTTCATCCAGCGGAGTAATGGTCTGAGCCAGATCATTAATGTCTGTCACTCCGGTGGCTGGCTGGCCGGTGGCTCGAATGGTAAAGGGTACCCCACTGGTGAGTACATTGGAAAGCACACCTGAATCTGCGTCCAGATTGTCCTTGAACTCGACTCTGGTGGTGAACTTGGCCGGGGTGGTCAAGCCGATGGGAACCACGATATCTTCTATCGGTGCACCTGAGGGGATAACCCCCGCGGTGTTGGCGATTCTGCCTTGCACTACATAACCGGTCTTACTCTGTACTAAGTTTCCGCTTCCATCGAACTGAAACGCGCCGGCCCGGGTGTAGAGCCTCCGTTGGCCATCACGCAGCACGAAAAATCCTTCACCCTGCAAAGCGAGGTCAGTGGTCACACCGGTGGCCTCGAGTGTACCCTGGGTGAATATGTTGTCAATACTTGAAACTCCAACGCCCAGACCGAAAGCCAACGGGTTTATGCCGCCGTTTGCTCCTTCAAGCGGACGTCTGGCCTCGGCAATGGTCTGCACGAGGAACTCGTTGAAATTGGCCCGGCCTACCTTGAAACCCACTGTATTTACATTGGCAATGTTGTTGCCGATAACATTCAGGCGGATTCCATTGGCCTGAAGACCGGAAACCCCAGTGAATAAACTACTCTGTAAGCTCATCTGTCGACCTCCTTGTCGCTTGTCCGCCACCTAACCCACAGGTTGCGGCGGATCTCAGTTATGATTAAACCTGGTGATTCAAGTTTGTTTGTTGAAAACTATTCAATTGAATTATCCTCCGAACCTTGAGGCTCCACCAACTCGATCACATCCTCAAGCTCAACCTCCTGTTCTCCGATGAGCAGACGAGGGGTGTTACCTGTATACCGTACGCCCGAAACCAGGCCGATAACAAAGGTCATGGTTTGGATTTCTTCGCCCTCATAGTCGGTGGCCAGCGCCTCGAGCCGGTAAATGCCGGCAGGAAGCCTATTACCTTGGGAGTCCTTGCCGTCCCATCTCACCTCCAATCCTCCCTCAGGCCTTGAGCCTAAGTTGAGCGTGCGCACAAGAGTATCGGCTGAATTGTAGATATTTATCACTGTTTCAGCCGAAGCTTTCTCCTGGTAGAAGTGGATCAGTGGCTCACCCTCTTCCTTGAGATTTATTCTATCTCCCAGCGCCCGAACTTCCTTGCCGATAAACCTGGTGGCCATGCTGTTGTTGAAATAATTCACTAACTGAGTGTTCGAATCGATGTTCTGTTGGAGGGTACTGTTAATCTGCTGAAGTTGCTCGAGGCTGGAGAACTGGGCCAATTGCGCGGCGACTTCCTGGTTGCTGGCCGGGCTCAGCGGATCCTGGTTCTGCAATTGGGCCACGAGAAGTTTCAGAAAATCATCTTTCAAGAGCTTGGAGCGGTTCTCGATTTGATCAATTCCTGAGCCGGCCGGAGCCCACTCGGGTCTTTGGGTTGTGGTGGTTTCTATTTGCATTCTGGCACCTCTCCTTTCAGGCCTTTCTCAAGCCACCCACTCCAGGGTGCTGTAAGAGTATTTTTTCACCGGAGACCGCGTGGTTTTCTGCACAGGTTCATAGTCGGTCCGCTTATCACTGAAATAGCCTTCGCCCTCCGGGAACAATCCACTGTTAGGATGGTTGCGGCTGTGGCTGCCGTTTCCTGAATACATCTGGCTATGTTCCTGATTTTGATCTTGACGGACATCCACACTGAATTTTTCCACTTTGAGGCCCTGCTCTGTGAGGGAGTCCTTGAGAAACTTGAGACTGCTTTCAATAAGCGAGCGGGCCTCATGGGTTTCCACTTGGATCTTTGCAGTCAAAACTTGGTTGTGGTCCACACTGAGACGAATTTTCATAAATCCCAAGTGTTCCGGCTCCAGCCTCAAACTGATTTCGCTCGTGCCTCCGGAACGGGCCAGACGGGCCGCAGTACCGATCTTTTCGAAAATTTCGGCCTGATTAGCCGGCCAAACAGGCCGGCCGTTTTGTGTATGCTCGGTCCTCTGCCCACCGAGCCTGAATGAGTTGGCCTCACTGCGAAAAGTGTGGGATACACTCTCAGGTTTAACCTTTCCCGTTTCCTCTGGCCGCTCAAAACGGCTGAAAAACTCCTCCACTTCAACCTGCTTCTTATCATGCCATGTTCCGATGAGTTCCTCGATCAAATTTCCAACAGAACTGGTCTGCTGAGCTTCCGGAATTTTATTCTGAGCCGGTTGGGTTAAAATCGAACCGCTTTCGGTTGTTTTCACCTTCCCGGAAATCATTCCAGTTTTACTTGGTGATTTTTGTGAAGTTTTCAGGCGGCTACTCCTGCGGAGAGTTACCGGCACAGTGATTTTCACCCCCTGGGTAACGGATGTCTCTTTCGGCGAACTTGCCAGCTCCGGGGAAAACACACTGGGGGAAAGCTGATCTTTGCTCTGGGATTGTCCACTGAGACGGCTGTTGGCAAGACCGCTACTGCTGTGGACTTTTCTTTTTTCCACAAACTCTGCAGGCTCAAGTTCAGTACTAGCTGAATCTGTAGAAAGAAAATCCGGTGCTT
>QNCA01000396.1 GCA_003644325.1 Planctomycetota bacterium | reverse complement strand
ATGCCGTGGACTTCATAACCCTTTTCCAGGAGAAACTCCGACAGGTACGAGCCGTCCTGTCCGGTGATGCCTGTTATCAGCGCTTTTTTCATGGTATTCCTCCGATAGACACGTTCGCTGTTTTTTCTTGGGCGGTTAATCGCCGCCCATACAGGCGGCCCGTAGGGGCCGCAAGGGAACAGTCACCTTCTACGGGTGCATGTAAGAACCCTGGGCGCTGCCGACACGGTGACGGTCATCATTGCTCGCCTGCGTCTTCTTTTGGGAAGTCACTCGAAATCCATCCCCCGCCGAGAACCGTCCCTTCCCTGTAAAAGACCACGGCCTGGCCGGGCGTCACCGCCCGGACGGGATACTTGAAGGTCACCAGCACGCGCTCGCCCTCGTCGGAAATCCACGCGGCCCTCGGCGGCTGGCTGTAGCGGATTGTCGCCTTGCAGCGGCACCGGCCCTCGTCGTCGTACTCCGGCTCTGCCAGCCGGTTGACCTCCTCCGCGTAAAACGAGCGCCGGTACAAATCGCGGTTTGTGCCGACGATTACCTCGCGCGTCTCGGGGTCGATCCCGTGCACGTAAAGGGGCGAGCCGTCGGCGACCTTCAAGCCGCGTCGCTGACCTATCGTGTAAAACTGGTAGCCGTCATGCTCGCCCAGGATATTCCCGTCCCGGTCTTTGATGAGGCCGCCGGCTATTTTGTCCGGCGCGCGCTCCCCGAGCAGCGTTCGGTAGTCGCCGTCGGGGACGAAGCAGATGTCCTGGCTTTCCAGTTTATCCTTAACGTGGAGGTTCAACGTCCGCGCCGTCGCGCGCACCTCAGCCTTTTTCAGTTCGCCCAGCGGGAAAATTATCCTCGGCAAATCCTCTTTCCTCAAATTAAAGAGAAAGTACGACTGGTCCTTGTCTTTGTCAACACCTCTCTTGAGGATGTACTCGCCTTCTTCTTCCACAATGCGCGCGTAGTGGCCGGTGGCCACGTAGTCCGCGCCGACCTTGTCGGCGTACTCGAACAACTTGCTGAACTTGAGGTCGCGGTTGCAGACGATACACGGGTTCGGCGTGCGGCCCCGGTTGTATTCGTCACAGAAGTAAGAGATTATCCGCTCGAATTCATCCCTGAGATTTATGACGCAAAGGGGGATCCCCAGTTGGTCCGCCACGCGCCGGGCGTCGGCGGCGTCAGCGGCGCTGAAAAACGCCCGCCGCGACGTGTCGCTCGAACCCCGCGCGACATCCAACTGCATGAACAGGCCTGCCACGTCGTGGCCCTGTTGTTTCAGCAGGTGAGCGGCCACGCTGGAGTCCACCCCCCCGCTCATTGCTATTACTACGTGCGGCATAACTATTGCTTTTTGATTAGATAAAGAAACACCCGGCACGGTGACAGTCACCAATCCACGAGCCGGCCCCCCTGATAAATCAGGGGGTCGGCGCTCCGCCCGTTCCGGGTCCTCACCCTGAGGACCCGTCAGGGTCCGAATGGGTAACTGGCGCCGGTCACCTTTCGCGGTTCTTTAACCAGTCAATCTTCAATAAAATGGAATCCGATTCAGTCCGTTCCAGTCCCTGTTGATTATAGCAAAGACGGGCTGACCGGGGAGCATTTTGCGCCGGTTGAATCAGGCCATGTTCAGGCGGAGCCGCTCCTTGAAGGGGGAAAAACCGAAGGTCTCCCAGAATCTTCTGCCGGCCCTGTTGGTGACATAGACGTCCAGATCCACGACTTCGACGTCCGACTGTTTCAGCGTTTGAAGCGCGCCCTCGACCATCAGGGAACCGAGGCCCTCCCGCCTGTGCGAGGGCGCCACGTATATGTTGGACAGGTAGCCCCGTCGGCGCTTTTGCCACATGGGCTCGTCGCGGTAGCCGAACATTATGAAGCCGGCCGTCTCGCCATCTACACGCAGCCCGCGAATGAAGAAATGCGGCGAGCCGATGCCGCTCTCCATCAGCCGCCGGTAGTAGGCCTCCCAACCTTCGGCGAACTCTATCGCGTCGTCATAGTCCCGCAGTTCCGTGAAGTAAGAATGCGTCAGGCTCGATAGTTCCCCCAGGTCGCTCCTTTTGAAATCGAAAATCTCGATATTTTTCCCGGGCGCCATAGTCAGGTCATCTCCGGCAGGGGTTTCAGTGCGCGCACCGGTCACGCAAGGGGGTCAGTTCAGGACCACGCGTCCGGGCCCCAACAGGTCGTCAAACGCCGCCACCAGTTCCCGCGAAGGCAAGACGTACAGTTGCCTGTCAACCATGACGGCCGTTTTTTGCCCGTCCTCGCGCATCTCCAGCACGACCGGGCACTCACCGGCGTTATCGGACAGTATCCGCTTGAGTTGCTGCAGGGTTTCTTCCTCCAGACCAACGCAATTCAATTTGATCCGCACGGACCGGGTCAGACGCCCGTAGGCATCCTCTATTGGAATCACTTCCGACACGATTACTCCGGCCTCTTCGCCTTTCGCGTCAACCTTGCCACGGACGAAGACCACGGCGTCCTCTTCCATGAGTGAGCCGAACCTGTCATAGGTCTTCGGCCAGAAGATCGCCTTGCAGTTGCCGGTGAGGTCCTCCAGTTCCGCCAGCGCCATGGCCTTGCCGTTGCGAGTGACCTTGCGCTTTATGTTGTGAACAATGCAGCCCATGGTGACCGCGCTCCCATCGTGCAGGCCTCCCACCGCGGAAGCGGTCACGGTGGAGAAGTGCCTTATCAGATCCTCGTAGCGCGCCAAGGGATGACTGGTCACGTAGAAACCCAGTGACTCCTTTTCGTGTTTCAGCAGCGTTGACTCCGGCCATTCCTCCATGTCCGGCAGCGTCTCCGTCGCCTGCCCCGCCGAGTCGGCGATGAACGTGCCGAACATGCTCATCT
>QNCA01000395.1 GCA_003644325.1 Planctomycetota bacterium | reverse complement strand
TGGCCACCCCGCTTGAATCCATGTAATCCACATCCTTGAGATTAACCACCACCAGAGGAACCTTTTTCTTGCATAATTTGGTGATAGCCTTGCGCATTTCAGGACTGGTGTAGAGATCCACATCGCCTGATACCATGATGACCGCTTTTTCATTATCACTGTTTACCTTGACTTGCAACTTTCTCCCCCTTGACTTTGGCGACATATTTGACAAGTCTCAGGACCGTACCAGAAGCGGGGTTGGTTTTATACTGCACCTTATCCATGATTGAATGGATCAGCATCACTCCCAGGCCTCCGGGCTGGAGGGCTTCCTTGTTCTCCAGTTCCTTTTTTCTTCTTTTCATGCATTCCTCAAGTTTCTTTACATCGATTTCCCCACCGAAATCCTTGAGCATGATCACGATTTTATCCTCGTGCAGGCGGACTCGGATGACAATCTCGCCCTGGGAAGAACCGCCGTAGCAGTGACGGATAATGTTGGTGCAGCCCTCATCAACAGCCAGGGTGATTGAATAGACCTCCCGTTCGGAAAACCCCACCATCTCGCATGCCTGGGCGATGGTCTTACGAACCAGGCGCATCATCTTCGGATTGCTGGGAATCTTTATGTCAAAATAATCCGACATTTTCAGCGCCACTTCAGTACCATAATGGTGATATCATCAAACTGGCTTTCATTACCGGTGTGTCGGCGCACCGCTTTCACGATTTTCGAAACCAGCTCCTCGGCAGTTTTCCAGGGTCCGCGGATAATCTGCTCAATCTTGGCCAGACTGAATTTCTGGCCCCTGTTGTCTTTGGCATCCAGAATTCCATCGGAGAAAAATATCACGCTGTCATCGTTTTCCAGGGAAAACTTCTCCTCTTTGTATTCCACCGGGTTCATTATACCCAGAGGTATGCCCTCACCCCCGTCAAGTCTGATCATTTCCCCGCTGGAGCGGCGGTAGAGGATCGGCGGAATATGCCCGCCGTTTACATAGCGCAATTCCCCGTGGTGAGTATTCAGTGTGAGGTAAATCATGGTGACGAACATGCCCTGCTGGCTACGTTCGACAAGGGTTTCATTAAGGATCTTCATGGTGGCCACCGGATCTTCCGCCAGGTGGGCGTAAAAGCGGAAATCGCTGATCAAACGGGCCATGTAAAGCGCCGCGGGCACTCCTTTACCCGATACATCTCCAATGGTGAGCCCCAGCAGGTCCGAGCGCAATTCAATACAGTCGTAAAGGTCTCCACCTACTACGCTGGCAGGCAAGTTTACCGCCGCGATCTCATATTTTCCATCTTTTTTGGTCGAAAACCGCCGCGGCAAAAATCCCTGCTGGATGATGGAGGCCATCTCCAATTGCTGTTCGAATTTTTGGTTCTCCAACAGCCTGCGGTGCATCTGGGCATTCTCCACAGCCACGGCGACACCGCGGCAGAAGGTTTCGAACAGCTTGAGATCCTCTTCGCTATAGCTTCTTCCATCAGTCCTGTTGATAACCTCGGCCACCCCTAAAAGCTTGTCCCGGGAGATCAACGGCGCGCAGAGAATGGATTTTGTTACGAATCCGGTTTTGAGATCCATGCCGGAGTAGAACCTTTCATCCTTGGTTACATCAGGCACCACAACACCCTTTCGGTTTTTGGCCGCCCAACCGGCGATACCTTGCCCCATCTCCAAGGTAAAAGTTTTCTCAAGCTGATCCCCCACCTCTCCCAAAGCCACTCTGCATTCGAGCAAGCCGGTTTCCTCGTTCAGCAACATTACAGTGCTCGCTTCGGAGTTCATCACCCGCTGAGACACTTTCAGCACGCTCCGGATCAGCTCGTCCAGGTCAAAAGTGGTGGTGAGTATAATGCTCATGTCTATCAGAGTGGAAAGAACATCGAGCTTCCGCTTTAAAGAATCGATTTCCCTGCGCTGCTCTTCGATGGTCTGCTCTAGTTTTTTGAGATCCATATTGCTCTCCCTGTTTTATCCTCCCATTTTACCGCAGCTTACTTAATAAATCAAGTACAAAGAGTCCATAGGCCACCTGGCGCCGGTGGCCGGACTCGGGCGGAATATCCACTTTCCAGTAGATGGAGAATCTCTAGAGGTCCATGAGGGAAGATATCAATCGAGGCCGAATTTTTTCAAACGGTAGACAAAGGTATCGCGGGACATCGAAAGCAAGCGTGCCGCCTTGGATTGGTTATTGCCGCAGCGCTTGAGGGCCTGGCTGAGGATTGCCTTTTCATGTTCTTCCCAGTCGAGACCCTCAGGGGGAATGGTGAATCCGCCTGTAGCATTTTCAACCGCGGCGCCGGGAAAAAGCAGTTCGATGTCACTGGAGTCCAGGCGGTCCCCCGTGGCAAAAAGCATGGCTCTTTCGATTACATTGCGCAACTCGCGCACATTACCCGGCCACTGGTGAGCCAGAAGCTTTTGCTCAGCCTCAGGAGTGAGCCCGGAGACCTGTCTGGTGAGCTGCTGGTTGAACTCGCCGATAAATTTTTCGGCTATGAGGATGACATCCCTGCCAAGTTCCCTGAGCGGCGGCAACTGGCAGCTTACCACATTTATCCGGTAAAACAAATCCTCGCGGAACTTACCCTCGCTTACCAGTTTTTCCAGGTCACGGTTGCTGGCTGCAATCAGCCGCGCTTTAACTTCACGTTCTGTTACACTGCCTAGCCTGCGAATCTTTTTGTTTTCCAGAAAGGAGAGCAGTTTCGACTGTAAATGGGTGGGAATTTCCGCAATTTCATCCAGGAAAAGTGTGCCGCCGTCTGCTTGTTCGATGATACCCTGCTTATCAGAAGTGGCTCCGGTGAATGCTCCTTTGGAGTACCCGAAAAGCTCTGATTCGAGAAGGTTTCCGGGTACCACTGCACAGTTGAGTTCCA
>QNCA01000394.1 GCA_003644325.1 Planctomycetota bacterium | reverse complement strand
GACGCGGAGAACGGGCCGTCTACCAACCCGCGAGAATAGAGGTCGTTGTAAAGGTCCGAGGTGCGCCCGAAGAGCGTATCCAGCACAAGCGCGGTCAGTATGTCCTTGCGGAACAGGTCGCTCGAAGTGGCGCCCGTGTCTTCCTCCTTGAATCCGAGCAGCAGTTTGGGCCTGTTTACCGCCATCCGGTCGCCCACTTTTTCCCGCGCCGGACGGTCGGGTTCTTCGGGTATTATACGGCGGATGTCCCCGTTTCCCGCCCGGGTGCGTCCGAAGACCCTCTCGGCGGTCTTGACCACCACGTCGGGATTCATGTCCCCCGCCGCGACCAGAACCATGTTGCGCGGGTGGTAAAACGTGCGGTGGCACTTTACAAGGAGATCCCTGTCAATCCGCGCGATGCTGTCCGCCGTGCCCGCAATGTCAACGCGGACCGGATGCCTGGCGTACATCCCGCACAGCATGTTCAAGAAGACGCGCCAGTCCGGGTTGTCTCGCTCCATCATTATTTCCTGCCCGATTATCCCCTTCTCCTTTTCTATGCCGGCGGGGCTGAAATCCGGCCTGCGTACCATGCCCAGCAGCAGGCGCAGGGATTTCTCGAAGTTGTCCGTGCAGGAGAAATAGTACGTCGTGCTGGTGAACGAGGTCATCGCGTTGCACGAAGCCCCCAGCGCGCTGAACCGCTCCGTCACGTCGCCTTTTTTGTCCTCGAACAACTTGTGCTCGAGGAAGTGGGCGATGCCCTCGGGAACGCGCAGCGCTTCGCTCTCGCCCGGCGGCACAAACTCGTTGTCGACGCTGCCGTACTTGACGGACACCAGCCCAAACTTGCGCGTGAAGCCGGGCATGGGCCATACAAAGGTTTGCAGACCGCAATCCAACCGGCCCGTATGAACGGACGATTTCAACACTTTGCTCTTCATTCTTTTCAGACGTTTCATTTCTTTTGTTTCGTCTTTTCAGGCGCCAGCAGGTAGATGGTATCGATGGTCGCCTTTCGCGCAAGGGCCTTAATCTGAGCGGGCGTGACGGCGCGGATTTTCCTCGCCCACTCGTCAACGCTCAGGACCCTGCCGCCGACCATCTGGCTGTAATAGAGGCTTATCAATTGCGAGGGCGAGTCCAGGCTCGCCCGGATGCGGTTTATCAGGCCCTTGCGGGTCTTGGTCATTTCGTCGCGAGAGATCCGACCTTCGCGAAGGTCGTCCATCTGCCCGCGTATGATGCGCAGCGCCTTGTTGTGGTTTGCCCCCGCCAGGCCGACCCCCATGAGCACCAGCCCCTTGGAACTCTCTATCAGTGAATGTACGTCGTAGGCCAGGCCGGCCTTCTCGCGGACATTGCGAAACAGCCTGGAGTGCGGAAACCCGCCCAGCAGGCCGTTATAGAATACCGCCGCAGTATAGTCGGGCCTGCCGAACCTGGTGTATGTGCGCACGCCCAGGCACAGTTTCGCCTGCGCTATATTCTGCCTCTCGACCACCCTGCGCGGCCGCGCGCGCCTGGGCTCTTCTTCCGCGCCGTCGAAGGAGTAGTCGCCGGGCTTGCGCCACGCGAACGTTCGCCGCACACGTTCCGCCACCTTCCGAATGGAGACGTCCCCCACGACGAAAACATCCACCGGCCGGGTCGCGAGCATCTCTCCGTAAAAATCGTACAGACCCTTCGGATGTATCCGTCCGACCTTTTCGACGTCTCCGTGCTCGTAGAAGCGGAATCTTTCCTCCCTGCACATCTCTTCGATACAGCGCCTCTGGGCGTAGGCCATCTTGTCGTTCATCAGGGAGGCAATCTTCGCGCGGAGATTGTGCTTTTCACGCCGGACCAGGTCCGGCTCAAACGCGCCGTCACGAACCCTGGGCCTGAGCAGCATCTCGCCGAGGAACGCGAGGCCCCGGTCCGTTTGCGCAACCTTCCTCGGCAGGAAGTTCTCCCCCGGCAGCGCCAGCCTCATATGGAGCACCTGCCTGCCGCTCATGCGTGCTACGTTGCATGAGAAGGACGCTCCGTACATCCGCTCCAGTTGCTCGGCTATGGCGCGCATGTCGGGGTACCTGGCGGATGCGCGCTTCAGCACTTCCGCCAGGAGCGCCGCGTGCGTGGCGCGCTCGTCCAGTTCACGCCCTATCATCAGGGATATCGTGGTGGTCTTGAACTTGCGCGTGGGCAGGACGTGAACCGACACGCCTTCCCCTGCCCCGAAGGATTCGAATTTGTAGGAACTCTTCTTTTGCATGCTCCGGATGAAAATCTCCGTTACGGTTTCAGACATGTGAAAGGGCGTAAACGTTCCTCCGCCAAGGCACAAGCCTCCCGGAGATTGGCGGATTCTACCACATCGGTATGATATTGCAAGAAGTGTGGCGGGAGCGCGAGCGCCGGCATTGCCAACAATTCTTACACGCTCACATCGAGCACGGCCTGCTTGAAATTTTCCATGCCGACGCGGTCTATGGCGCGGCCGAGTCGCTCGTTGCGCTTGCCGTTTTCCTTGAACCACTCGACGATCCTGTCCACGGCGGCCTCGACCTGTTCCGTGGTGAGGTTCTCGGCGATTATCTCGCCCAGTCGCGGCCTGGCCCCCAGGCAACCGCCCGCCCACAGTTTCCAGCCCTTCGGCATGCCCGTCAGGCCGACGTCGCACACCGGCGCGTCGGCGCAGTTGTTGGGGCAGCCGCTGACGCCTATCTTAAACTTGTTCGGCATCTCCATGCTGTGGTACTTCTCGTCGAACTTCATGCCGAGACCCAGGCTGTCCTGCTGGCCGCGCTTGCAGAAGGTCGTACCCGGGCACGCCTTCACCGAGCGCACGCACAGGCCGACCGCGTAACCCGGTTTCATGCCGAGCTCGTTCCAGATTGCTTCCACGTCCTCCTCACG
>QNCA01000393.1 GCA_003644325.1 Planctomycetota bacterium | reverse complement strand
GGCAACAAGGTCAAGCGCCGCATCCCATGCGGGAGCATGTAAGAATCTTGGAAAGACCGCACCGGTGACTGTCACCATTACCCATTCGGACCCTGACGGGTCCTCAGGGCGGGGACCCGGAACGGGCGGAGCGCAGACGCTCTGAAGGAGCGGCCGGCTCGTAGATGGTGACTGTCACCGTGCCAGGCAGCGCCCAGGATTCTTACATGCTCCCATCCCATGCTCCCCCCGCGGCTCAAATTATTGCGCGCCTCCCGAACTTTGTGATACAATGCGGCAAAGAAAATTTATATGACTGCACCATGCACCCCGATAACCGGCGACATCGTTGCGCCGGGACGGTATAGAATCGATTCCGCAACGATAATGACGGTTCAATTTGAAACCCCTTTGCGAGTCGAACGGATGAAAAAATTTCGAATACTATTCCTTGCATCGATTCTTCTTATTCCGCTGCTTTCAGTGTCCTGCATCCAGCGCGGGGTATGGCAGGTGGCCTCCATCCTGGGCCAGCAGGAGTACCGAGAGTACGACCAACTTATCGCGGAGTTGAAGGACCTGGCCGAGTTGCGGCCCGACATAGCCGACATCCACAGCCTGGGCAAAACGTATGAGGGCCGCGACATCTGGGCAATCCGCGTCGGCATCAAAGACCCCGAGCGGAAAGCGCCGAAGCCCGAGATCCTGACCATCGGCTGCATACACGCCAATGAATGGATAGCAAAAGAAGTGGTGATGAACTTCGCGGAGAGGCTGGTGGAGGAAGAGAAGGCAAGCGAGGAAATCCATTCCCTGCTGAAGCGCGCGGATATATGGCTGGTGCCGGTTGCCAACCCGGACGGCGTGGTTTACTCCGAGAAGTATGACCGGCAGTGGCGCAAGAACCGCCGCGCGTTCGGGGGCGACATCTACGGCGTCGACCCTAACCGTGCCTATCCGTTCATGTGGCGACTGCCCGGCGACAAGCCCGATAATCCAAAAGCGGAAGGCGCTCGCGACATACCGACCCACAGGAATTTCAGGGGATACCCGGACATCAACGACACCAGCAAACCCGCGGAAATTCAAAACGAAGTCCTGGCCATCCTTTCGCTGGTTTCCGACCCGGACAGGAATTTCATACTGTTCCTCGACTACCACTCGTTCAGCGAACTGGTGCTCTACCCGCCCGGCTTCAGCAAGGACCCGCCGCCGGACGAAGAGGCGTACCTGGAACTGGCCTCAGGCGTGGCGGAGAAAATAAACGCGGCCAGAATCTCCGCGAAAATGCTGAAAGTCGCCTACAAAACCCCCCTTGCGTATACTTACCGTGTGCGGCAGGTGGGCAGGTTGTATCCGGAAGTCGTCACAGGCGGTTCCATCGATATGACGTACTATGTCTATGGGCTCTGGTCGCTGGCCATAGAACTACCGCCGAGTGAGGGCAAGTTCGCCCGGCGCGAACTGCTCTACCTCAGCGGGACCGGCTACCTCCTGCCGGCGTCGCGCATTCTTCCCACTTGTGTGGAGAACTGGCCGGGATTCATGTTCGCCTGCAGGTGGGCGCTCGAGCACGACCCGCCGACCGTGCAAACCCCCAACCCCAAACCGCGCTACGAGGCCAAAAGATAGGCCGGCACGGGACCGCTCAAAACAACTCGGAGGCGATCTCGGAGAGAGTCTCGATGTCGCGGTTCTTCACGATGTATGCCACTGTTTTGGGATGGACCTTGAGGTGTGTCAACACCTTCTCGACGCGCTTCCAGAGCGATGCCTTCTTTTTGTCCGTCTCCGCCAGGTAGACGTCGGCTATCAATTCGCCGAGTTTCTGGTTCTGGATGTTTTCCAGGTTCTCGTAGTAGTTCTTGATTATCCGCTGCTGGTGCGGACTGTATTTTCTGTCGGCCATGGCATTTTGTGATTATTCAAGTTGGCTGACTTTTTCCGGACAATGCCGGATGTTTGACTATAAGTTGCCTTACGGTGACAGTCACCGAGGTTAGCAAAAGTCAGTCAACTTGGGTGATTAGATGTCAGCGTTAAGCGCTTTCACACGTTAAAATCGGCGATAACGAAAGTGTGGTCCGAGGGGCGCTCGCGCAGGCGGGGCTCGATATCAATGCGCGCGGATGCGCATTTCTCCGCGAGCGGTTTTGTCGCGAAGATGTAATCGAGCCGCCAGCCTATCTTCCGCTCCAGAGCATTTCTGTCGCGGTAGTCCCAAAAAGTATAGTGACCCGGCTCCGGGCAGCGCTCGCGGAACACATCGACAAAGCCCCACTCGACAACGTCATTGAGGGCCTTGCGGACGTCGGCGTGGAAGCATACGTGGTTTTCCAGGACGTCCGGGTTGTACACGTCTATCGGCTCGCGCGCGACGTTCAGGTCTCCCGCCCAGACAAGCGGTTTATCCGGCGAGTAGCGCCGCGCGAAGAACGCCTTGAGCCGCGCGAACCATTCTACCTTGTATGCGAATTTCGGCGAGTCCGGCGCGACGCCCTGCGGGACATAGGTGTTCACAATCGGCACGCCGCCGCACACCGCGCATATCAGCCGCGGCTCGTCGGGCGGGCCGCCGTCGTCCAGACCGTACGTTACATCATCCGGCACGCTCCTGCTGATAACGGCGACGCCGTTGTATGATTTCTGTCCGCGAAAGACCGCATGATAGCCGATGTCCCTGAACGCATCAACAGGGAAATCGGCGTCCTGCACCTTTGTCTCCTGAACGCATAGAACATCCGGTGCATTGGCCCCGAGCCAGTCCAGGATAATCGGCAGACGCGCCCTCACGGAATTTGCATTGAACGTGGCTATCAGCATTATTCGTCTCACTCAAGTTGGCCGGGTTTTTGCCAACTTCGGTGACTGTCACTAATTACGGAGCCGTTCCGACAAGGTCGG
>QNCA01000392.1 GCA_003644325.1 Planctomycetota bacterium | reverse complement strand
GTCCGCATTCAAAAAGGCCGGCTCCTGGGAGGTCAAGCAGAATCTGATAACGGTCCGGGCCGCCGCGGAAGCGCTGTCGGCGCTTGATCCCCATCACGCCACTCTTGACCTGTTGCCGTATGTGGACAGGATAATAGCGCTGGCCCGCGGGCAGCGCGACCTCACCGCGCGTGTGAGCGCAATGGTCGCGCTTGGCAACTGGGAGTTTGATAAAGCGCTCAAGCCGGCGCGGGTGGTACTGGCGGACGCAAGCGCCCCGAGAGACCTGCGTGCCGCCGCGGCGCGCGCAATCGGACTCATACTCCGCGGAAAGGCGGAAACCGACGAGGAGACTTTCGGCATTCTCTTGGCGGCGCTCGGTTCGGACGACCCGGTCATCAGCGGTGCAACCGGTCGCGCGCTGGCCTCCGCGCCGCTTACCGCCGAACAGAGGAGCCGAATCCCCGAAAAATAAGGGTCTTCACTCAATCCCGGGGAAGACGGGGATGCGCTTCAAGCAATGGTGACTGTTTACGGAATCTCGTGAGCCTTGCAGTGACAGTCACCATCTACGAGCCGGCCCCCCCGACCACGTCGGGGGGTCTGCGCTCCGTAATGGTGACAGTTACCGCAAGGCATAACCCCCCGTTTGTTACATGCACCGACATGCTGAACTACCGCACCGCAGGTGAATCCCACGGCAAGGCCCTCGTCACCATAGTCGAGGGCCTTCCCGCCCGCGTGCCCGTGCCGGAGTCGGCCGTGGCCGACATGCTCTCGCGCCGGCGGCGCGCCGGCGGCAGGAGCAGGCGCATGTCGATGGAAGACGATTCTTTTGAAATCCTCTCCGGCGTTCGCCGCGGTCTTACCACCGGTTCCCCGGTAGCGATAATCATCCGGAATCGTGACAACCGCTCCTCTCTTGGGCCGCTTCACGTTCCCCGTCCGGGCCATGCCGACCTCGCCGGGATGCTGAAATATGGGACGGACGATGCGCGCGATGTCGCGGAGCGCGCCTCCGCGCGCGAGACCGCGGCGCGGTGCGCCGCAGGCGCACTGGCGGCGTGTCTGCTTGCGGAAATGGACATGCACGTCTTCGGACACGTGGTTGCGATAGGGCGGGTGCGTCAATCGCGGCGTCGCCTGACGCTGGAGCAGGCGCTGCGCCTGCGTTCTCTCTCGCGCTTCTGCACCGTTCGCCCGGAGGCCGACGGCGCTGTTGCGAAGGCGATTGCCCGCGCCGCCGCTCGGGGCGACACCCTGGGCGGCGTCTTTGAGGTCAAGGCCGTCGGCCTGCCGCCGGGCCTGGGCGGTTGCATGACGGCTTCGGGGCGACTGGACGCCCGTCTTGCCGCGGCGCTCATGGCAATACCCTCCGTAAAAGGCGTGGAGGTCGGCGGCGGTTTTGCGCTGGCCGCGCTCCCCGGTTCTCGTGTCCACGACGAGATCGTACTCTCTGATGAAGGGGGCGTGGCGCGTTCGACCAACCGGTCGGGCGGGATTGAAGGCGGCATGACGAACGGCGAGATGCTAGTGGTGCGGGCGGCGGTAAAGCCGGTGCCGACGCTGGGAAAGCCGTTGCGCTCGGTTGACATGCGAACCATGAAGCCGTCGCGCGCGCCGGTCGAACGCGCGGACGTATGCGCCGCGCCCGCGGCCTCCGTCGTGGGCGAAGCGGCCGTGGCCTTCGAACTCGCACGGGCGGCCCGCGAGAGATTCGGCGGGGACACCTTGAAGCAGATGCAAGCCGCCATGCGCCGGTCCGGCGGGCCCTGAAGCCCGCCTTTCTCGCCGGAAGTCCGGCTCCCGCATTTACGGACCGCTTAGTCGGATGGTTGCGGCCGGGGGACGCGGATGCGCTTGATGGCTTCGGCGTGGCCGGTGTCGGAGTCGATGGTAACGACGACCCCGCATATCTGGACGTCACCGGTGGCGACGGTGAATTGCATCGGCATGTGAGTGGTGAACTTATACAGGACGGCTTCCTTGTTGCGACCGATGACGCCGTCGTGCGGGCCGGTCATGCCGACGTCGGTGATGTAGGCGGCGCCTTTCGGCAGGATGCGCTCGTCGGAGGTCTGCACGTGTGTGTGGCTGCCGAGCACCGCGCTGACGCGGCCATCCAGATACCAGCCCATCGCTATCTTTTCGCTGGTGGCCTCTGCGTGCATGTCGACTATGATGCAGTTTGTCTCCCGGTGAATCTTTTCCAGGATCTCGTCCGCGACGAGGAACGGGCAGCGCACGGCGGGCATGAAAATGCGTCCTATCAGTTGCATCACGGCGATCTTGATGCCGTCGCGCATTTCGACTATAGAGTAGCCGTTGCCGGCGGACTGTACGGGAAAGTTCGCGGGGCGTATTATGCGCTGGTTTTCGTTGAGCAGGGGGATAATTTCCTGCCTGCGCCATACGTGGTCGCCGGTGGTGACGAAGTTCACGCCGTAGGAGAGCAGTTTCTTGAACAGGTTGACCGTGATCCCGGAGCCGCCGGCGATGTTTTCGGCGTTGGCGATGACATAGTCCAGCGATTCCCGCTCGATGAGGTCGGGCAGGAGGTCATGAATGGCGAGGCGTCCGGGCTTGCCGACGATATCGCCCATGAATAATATCTTTAGAAGCATTGTTGGAGACCAGAACCTGACAGCAGGAAGCAAAGAGCAAGCGTTATCCGTCGGTTTGCCTTGCGGCCCGTACGGGCCATCTACAAGACGGCCCCCCGATTCCATCGGGGGAACGGCTCCATAGTTACTCAATCCGACTGACTTTTTCTGAACAATGTCGGGCGCTTCGCCTTACGGTGACAGTCACTAATCTACTCAAGTTGACTGACTTTTTGTTAACCTCGGTGACTGTCACCAATTACGGAGCCGTTCCGACCTTGTCGGAACGGATCGTAGATTGGTG
>QNCA01000391.1 GCA_003644325.1 Planctomycetota bacterium | reverse complement strand
CGGCGCAAGGACACCGCGGACTTGCCGGTGAAAACCTTTCTCATATCGCGCCGCCTCACGCGGGGACCATCCACGGGGACCTTCTGTCTCTGCCTCGGGCGAAACCTCCCCCGGCGGCGAAAAGTGTAAACTTCGTAAGGAAAATTTCCGAAGTATTGAGGAGACCCGGCTCGGCCCTGAGCGGGTTCGCAAGGAAGTTTGTTTTGAGGCACGAATGTTGAGCGAGAGCGAAAGACACTCTGAGGGAACCGAAGTTGCAGCCGCGCTCCGGCAGTGCGGCATGTGCGGCAAGGCGCTGCGCTCCGACGAGGTGGCGCGCGTAATCAACGGCAAGGCATACTGCCAAACGTGCGTGGAGAGCGACGGCTTCTTCCAGGTGCTCACCCGGGAGCACAGCAAGGAGACGTCCGAACTTCGCGGCAAGGTCAAGTCGGTCAAGGCAAAAAACAAGAGGCTGGTCATGCTCGTTGTCGGGCTGGTAATAATCGCGGCGGAGATAGTTTACCTGCTCTTCTTCCTGCCGCCCATACCACGGGGACGCCACCTGGCGTATCAGGGTGCCGTGGCAAACCCCTCAAGCGGCATGGAGAAGTGCATCGAGAACATGTGGAAGATAAACGCGGCGATAGAGCGGTACCACGAGAAGACCGGCGCATACCCCGAATCCCTTCAACTCCTGGTGCCCGAATACCTTGATGAGGTGCCCGTCTGTCCGCTGAGCCAGTTGCCCTACAAATATCGCCGGACGGAAAAAGCCTGTTTCTGGGAGTGCCCCAGCCCCCACGAGCACGGAGTGCGCTCAATTCGGTGCGATAGCCGTGGCGGGCCGCCGATGGTTTCAAAGCAACCTCTTACACAAGAAGGCGAGCGATAAGAAATGTTGAAAGGTCCACGCGGTTTTTCGTTTGTTGAATTGATGGTCGTGGTGACGATCATCTCGCTTCTGCTGGCCATTGCCGCGCCAAACTACTGGCACGCAAAAGAGCTGGCGCTGTTCACCGCTTGCGTGGAAAACCGGCGCGTACTGGAAAAGGCGGAAACGCACTACCTCCTGGCCCATAACGAGCACTCCCTCGGCCCTCCATCGGTACTTATAAAGGAAGGCTATGCCCCCGAGGGCGCCCGCTGTCCCGAGGGCGGGGTGTACTACTGGGTCTCCTATCCGGTCAACGACCCCCGCTACCACTCCGAGGTCGGCTGCTCCATACACGGCACGGACAAGGAGCACAACAGCAACCTCGACGAGCCGAAACCGAAACCAAAGCCGAAACCGAAGCCGAAACCGAAGCCGAAACCGAAACCGAAACCAAAGCCGAAACCAAAGCCGGTGCCTGAACGCCGCCGCCGGACGGCGCAGCCCTTCCAGTAAGAAAAAGAGGGGGTCAGTCTTTTGCTCTCTCAATGGCGCGTTTCAGACCGGGCAGGGCGCGTTCCACGGTCCGCGGGTCAACACAGAACGCCAGCCGGAAGTACCCGCTGCGCCCAAAAGCGCTGCCGGGCACGGCGACAATCCCTTCATCCTCCAGCAACTTCATGAACATGGCCTCATCGCTTACCGGCGATTCTACGAAGGCATAAAAACCGCCTTCGGGCCTGATAAACTTGTAGCCGTATTTCTCCAGGGCGTCACACAGCGCGTTGCGGTTTTCACGATACACATCCAGGTTTGCCGTGACCCCCTCCAGTTTCGTCACCACGCGCTGCATTATCGCCGGGGCGTTCACGAAGCCCAACGTCCGGATCAGCGTCGCGCACGCCATCATCAGGTCCTGCCTGTAATCGCAGCGCGGGTTCAGAAGCATGTACCCCACGCGCTCGGCCCCCACGGCAAGTTCCTTTGAGAAAGAGCCGAGTACGACGCTGTTCGCGTGCATCTGCAGCACATCGCCCACTTTCACTCCGTCGTAGGCGGCGTTGCGGTAGCGCTCGTCGCTTATCAGGTATATCGCGTTCCGGAAGTCGCGCTCCTTGTACTGCAACAGCACACAGAGCGCGCGGAGTACCGGCTCCGGGTAGATGCGTCCGGTGGGATTGTTCGGTGAATTTATCAGGACGGCGCGGGTATTCGGCGTTATCGCCCTGTTCATGGCGTCCAGGTCCGGCAGGAAGTCATCATCCGCGGGCGCCGCCACCGGCACCGCTCCGTGATTGTCCACATAAAGGGGATACTCCGGCACGTGCGGCGAGACCACGATTATCTCATCTCCCTTGTCCACCAGCGCCTTGATTACGACATTTGCCGCGCCGCTGGCCCCGTACATCATCAGCACGCATTCCGGCGGTATCTCTGCGCCCCGGTCGCGCGACGCCTGCTCCGCGACCGCCTCGCGGGCCTCCATGAATCCGGCATTGGACATGTAGCGATGCGCCCCCTCCGGGTCGTCCTCCACCACATCCACGAGGGCGCTCCGGAATTCCCGCGGCGGGTCCACGTGCGGATTGCCGAGGCTCAAATCAATGACCCCGTCAGCGCCCAACTTTTCTTCCAGGGCCCTGCGGCCTTCAGTCGCGTCGGCAAACCACGAATAGCGCTTCATCAATTCGACCGTTCTTTTCGAAACTCCCATGTCGGATTCCGTTTCTCCGTTGCCCCGCGTTCTCGAAAAAAAATAGCGCCAACCCCGACTTTCCGGGGCTTGACCCTCACGCGATTATTCTAGGCCGCACCCGCCGCCTGTCAAGATAAATCCGCAGTGAACAAACGAAAGGGATGTGTGCCGGATTTGTGGGTAAATCGTTCAGGAGGCATGCACCAATCCACTCCGGTCAGATTCCTTTAAGCGGTTTTTTCTATTTGCTTTGTGCTTGACGCGCGAGGATAATGACTGATGTATTATCTGTGCGCCGGTTATATACACTTTCCGGCCCGTTTCGGGGGAGTGCCGAT
>QNCA01000390.1 GCA_003644325.1 Planctomycetota bacterium | reverse complement strand
TTCCTCTCCGCGGCCGGTATTGAGCCTTATCAGGTCCTTCAGTTGCTTCATATTGAAACGGTTAATCCTGTTGACGCCTTCTTCCTCATCCTCGGCGCCGCCCAGGGTAACCGTCCCCCCCTCTTCATCCTCGCTGAGTTTCACCATCTCCCCCGGAAAATCCCTCAGGGGAAAGATGATGTCGGAGACGTCGTAACGCCGGACGACCATATTGGCCGCCTCCCCCTTCGCGGCAAAGATCACCGTGCCGCGCTTGACGTGCCATGATATGTCAAGTTGCCGGCAGATATGGTTCAGCACGGAGGCAAGTTTGAGTTTGCCGGGCAGGTCGAGATCCACTTCCCGTTCCGCTTCCTCTTTACGCTCCAGATTGGCGTCTATCAAGAACGGTATCTCGGGCAGCATCTTTCTCAGGTAATTCTTAATGTCCTTAAGGTTGGGCTTCTCGCGTCCTCTGACCACCATTTCGCTTGTTTTGAAGTCGGTGACGGTAGCGTCCCTGACCAGACCCAGAACCCTGATATCCTCGTTGCTTCTGACAGTGGTCTCGGCATACATCTCCCGCATCTCCTTGGCGCGTTTGAGGATTCTTTTGCGCCAGTCCTCGCGGTCACCGTAGTTGAATACCTCCTCAAATGGTATCAGGGCCTCTTCTACCCGGTTCATCTGCGTTTCGGTGTTATACTTGAGGTCATCCACCCACTGCCGGCGTTTCCATTGCATCCGCTCCGCGTCGAGTTCCTCTATGTTACGCAGGTAGGCTTCCTTGCGCTCGGCGTCTTCGGCCACGATGGCATCGAGCGTCTGCCTGGCACGATCGTAATCATGCCTGTTTCTGTGAAACTCGTAGTCGAGCCAGAGTTCTCTGAGGCGCTGCTCTTTTTCCTCTCGCTTTTTTTTGATTTCGCGCTCCAGGGCCCTGCGCGCTTCGCGCTCTTCTTTCTTGCGCTCTTCGATTGCCTGGACGCGCCTCTTGTCCTCGGCCTCCGTCAGCAGGCGTCTGGCGCGGGTTTCCATCTCGCCCGTGTCGAGTATCGGCCGCCCGATGCGAATTATGCGCAGCACCTCCTTGAAGTCCTGCACGGCCTCGGCGTACCTGCCGGCGCGGAGGTTCTTCTCGCCGCTGGCGAACCTTTCGGTGAGTTCGTGTTGTATCAACTGCCGCTTGACCTCGATTCGCCCGAATTGCGAAGCTATATCCGTGCCGGTCCTGCCGAGGGCCTTGCGGATTTCGGACAACAGCGCCGCCGCTTCCGCATTGGAGGGGTCGTGCTCTACGGCCTGCCGCGCGTAACTGAGCGCCTCAATTTCCTTTCCTTCCTCGTGCAGCGCCAGCGCCCGCTGGTAGTTTGCCTCGGACGATCGGCGGCGCTGTTCGGAGAGTTCTTCCAGTCTCTTATGGACGCCCTCCAGATCCACGGCCGGCTTTTCCGGGGCGGGTTCCCCGGGCTCCGGCTCCGGCGGCGGCGGAGCCGCGCACCCAACCACGTAAAGACAGCAGACAGCGCAAATGATGAGTACTACGCCTGTGAGAATTTGCTTCATCGGTTCACTCCTGTGTACGTGCCGGCAGGGCGGCTACAAGACCGCGCCCCTCCGTGTCATATTTCTTCCTTGAGGAAGCGTTTTTCCTGCTCGGGCACGACGGTGATGTCGGCCCTTATCAGTATTATCAGGCTGGAGCGACTCGTGCTCGTGCCTTTCTTGGAGAAGAAGAACTTGACTATCGGGATGTCGCCGAGGAACGGCGTACTGGCGGTTCCATCGCTACGCTTCAACTCCGACAGGCCTCCCAGTATAACGGTGCCCCCGTCCGGGATCATCACGGTCGTCTTTATATTCTGGGTGTCAATCACGGGGAAGTCAAAATCAACGACAAGTTTGGGCTGTTCGACCGGCTCTTCGTCACCGGTACGCACGCGCGCGGCCGGCGGCGTGAGGTCGATGGGAACGGTTTCACCCAACGTACCGATGGTGGCGTAAGCCAGCACTTCCAGTATGACGTACTTGCGATCCCAGGTCACATTTGGTTTGACGAAGAGCACTATGCCGCTTGGCAGCAGGCTCGGCACGGGATCGACGGAGGGCGGATCATCGGGATCAACCCGTTCGCCTTCTGTCACGCTGCTGATGAACCGCTGTTCCTTGATTATGGCGATGTAGGCGCGCTGGTGGTTATAGGTGGTTATCTTGGGGGCGGCCAGGGTCGTTGCGCGGCTGCTGTTTATCACGGCTTCAAGCACGAAGTTTATTCTGCTGCCGCCGGGCCTGAGGGAAAAGCCG
Organism: Planctomycetota bacterium; assembly: GCA_003644325.1. GTDB lineage: Bacteria > Planctomycetota > B129-G9 > B129-G9 > B129-G9 > B129-G9. The sequence goes on along the minus strand of QNCA01000390.1, from coordinate 607 downwards.
GCAACCAATCCGCCCTGGTTCGCCAGCGCAGTGTTCAGGCTCTCGTCAAGGATGTTTTCGCTGCGCAGGCCCAATGCGTCTCCGGTGGGCACTCCGCGCGCCAGGTATATCCTGTCCCCGTCGCGAGTAAAGCCGATGCCTGAACTGCGTTTGGCAAAGAACAGCCCGCTCGTCGGACGGCCGGCGACCATTCCGTCCAGCTCGCCCTTATCGGCGTCGAACCCTACGTCGTTGAGCAAGCCTTCCAGGAAGTCATCCGTGAAGTCCAGTCCCAGGTCCTCGTAGCGCATCTGCTGAAACTCCGTCGGATGGCCCTTGAGGTCCACCCCTATCTCCTCGACCAGGCTTTCTTCCACCTTGAGGAAACGCGCCTCCAGCGTTACAAGCACCTCACTCGTGGCGCGGATGTCCGACAGCAGTTTTTGCACCTCTTTGTGTATCCCTTCCGTAGCGCTTATGAACATGTTGCCCTTTCGGAAATCGATGGTCGAGGCCGCGCCGGGGTTGCTGTCGCTGAAGTTCCACTTTTCCGGACCGCCGCCGATGGTGTTCACGATAAGGTCCTTGAGGCTGTCCGGCTCCAGGTCCTCCGGGTCCTGGAAGTCCT
>QNCA01000389.1 GCA_003644325.1 Planctomycetota bacterium | reverse complement strand
CCCGTTAGGCCTGGACGAATTGGACCGGGCCGTCCTGCGCGCGCTGGCCAATATCTATGAAGGCGGACCGGCCGGAATAGAAGCAATCGCTGCAACCTTAGGAGAAGAGAGAGACACGCTCGAAGACGTAGTAGAGCCGTACCTGCTCCAGATAGGCTTCCTGCGCAGAACCAAGCGAGGAAGAGAAATAACAAGACAAGCCTGCGACCACTTAGGGCTGAGAATCCACAAGAAGAAAAACAAGAAATCCGACCAGCCGGATCTGTTCGAGAAGGATGAACAGTAGCGAGAGAGGAACCGGTGAATCGTTCGTTGGTTTGTGTTTTTCTCGGAAAAGTGAGATTGGTGCGATTTGACGGGGGCCGTTCAAGAACATGGAGTAGTTTTTTTAGTGCGCGTGGCAATCTCATAACGTATCGAATAGGTCACACCATTCTTTGTTGGACGGCTCAGTTTCTAACGACGTACTTTGCCATTCTTGGCCGGCGGCCGGTTAGTTCGGTGAAGTGGTAGGCGAGCAGCTTTTCGATTTTGTTTAGAGTGTTCTCGTCGGCTTCGGCGAGGAGTTTCAGGTTGGTCAGGGCTGCTGCGGCATTTTTGGTTAATTTGAATTTGTCCTGGAAGGCGGATTCACAGTTTTTGCAGATCAGGCCGTTGGCGGAGCTGCTGAAGTATATGTCGTCTGTCGTATGTTGTATGTCGGATGTCGCTTTGCAGTTTACACAGTGGTCCAATATCGGGCCGAGGCCGACGTCTTTCAGCAGGGCTAATTGGAATAGTATCAGCAGTGCGAGCATCTCGCACTTTTCCCGAGCATTCTCGGCGTTGTGCAGGAATTCGAGGAAGCTGTCGAAGAGGGCGGGGTGCGGGTCGTGTTCGTCGGTGAGGAGGTTCACAAGTTCGGCGGCGAAGAGACAACAATTGAGGCTGAAGAGGTTGTTGCGCAGCAGGGCCGGCCCGGCAGTGCCGGCGGCGGATTCGAATTCGCAGAGCGTGGCGAGCTTGTTCCTATTCGAGGCTGCAAAGACGATTCGCCCGTGCGAGAGCATCTCGATTGGGCCGTCGAACGACGACTTGGGACGCTTAGAGCCCTTGGCGATTGCGCCGATTTTGCCGGAGGCCCTGGCGAAGAAGGTCACGATCTGGGAGGTCTCGGAGTAATCGACGGTGCGTATGCAGACGGCCTGGTCTTTGGTCAGCATTCTAAATGATTACCGATTATTGTAAGACACGAATTAACACTGTTTTGGAGATGGATTCCTGCTTGCGCAGGAATGACGGTGTTGTTTATTGCTTATTGGGCTTTTGGATTTTTATTCGTTTTATTCTCCTTGTCTCGGCGGCGGTGATGGTGAACTTCAGATTCTCGTACTCGAAGGTCTCGTCGTTCTTAGGGATATAGCCCAGGCGTGAGAAGACAAATCCGCCTATTGTGTCGTAGTCTTCCTCTTCCGGCAGGTTCAGGTCAAACTGGTCGTTGACGTCGTCGATATATGTTCTTGCATCGACCTCTACGGTATCGGCATCTATTTGCTTTATGGGTTCGGGCGGGATTTCTTCGTATTCATCGGTTATCTCTCCGACGAGTTCTTCGAGGATGTCTTCGAGAGTGACTATCCCCGCCGTTCCGCCGTACTCATCAAGCACGACCGCTATATGCAGCTTCTGGTTTTGAAACTCGTGGAGCAGGACCCTCAGCAGCTTCGTCTCGGGCACGAAATACGCCTCTCTTATCGTATCGCGGAGCTTGAATTGAGCGGGATCTTTGCCGATTTCGCCTAAGAGGTCTTTGGCGTACACCAGGCCGATGATATTGTCGATGTTTCCTTCGTAAACCGGGACGCGCGTGTGGCCTGCATCTGCGATAGTCTGGAGCACCTTTTTCAGGTCGGCATCGGCTTCGACAGCGACTATATCCGTTCTCGGCGTCATAATCTCGTCGGCTGTCGTCTCGCTCAGTTCGAGAACATTCTCGATCATTTCCTGCTCTTCCTTGTCAACCGCGCCTTCCATACGATGTTCTTCGAGGTCACTAAGGAATTCCTCCTGTTTTTCCTCCTGCTGTTCTTCGGGTGTCGTTTCGGTGACGCCCGCGAGTCTGCGGACGAGGCCGTCGTGCAATCTCAGTATGTAAAGCAGGGGCGAAGCTATCGTTGCGAAGAAAGTCAGCAGTATATGCGTTCTGCTGAGGATCTGCTCTCCTGTGTATTTGGCCCAGGCGTGGGGTATTGCGAGGGTGCAAGCGGAGAACAAGGCCGCGGCGATGGCCAATGCAAGGGCAAAGTCGCCAACAGTAAGAACTATGGAGGCTTTTCGCTCGAAAGCGGCCGGGTCTGAGAATATGCCGAGCAGCAGCAGTAAAATGCAGATATTGAAGATGATTCGATATAGAGAGCACGTCAGGATCAGTTGCTCGGCGCTGCCGACCAGCTTGTCTGTCAATTCCCGGGCCTTTTCCTTTTTGACGGAACGTTTGAACGCTTCGTGTAATTGGAGTCGCGAAAAAGTCCGCAGAGCCATTGCATTTACCGAAAAGAACGTTGTGCCGCCGGCGAGCAGACAAATACCCAACACCAGCAAACCCGTATTGTCCACTTTTCAAGAACCTTTCAAAGAAGAATATTTCCTGCAAACTGCGGGCCTCCGAATCATTTATCCGTCCCGCGATTGCTATGTTCTGTCCTGATTTGCGTATTATACACCGGGCCGTAGTCGAGTTGTTGAAGAATTTCATCTTCGGCGTCGTGCATTTCTTTCGCCCGGGCTTCTGTATCGTCATCGAAGCCGAGGTTGTGAAGCAGCCCGTGCGTTATGTAAAGAGCCAGCTCGGCTTCGGCCGAGTGGTCTCGCAGATTTGCCTGCTTAACAGCCAATTCGCCGTTGAGTACCAATTCGAAGTG
>QNCA01000388.1 GCA_003644325.1 Planctomycetota bacterium | reverse complement strand
TCAGGGTTTCCATCTATGAATGTCAAAAGCACCTCAGCACCCTTGTGCAACGGAAAGTGCATCCCATGATTGCTACCCGCATAGGGCTGAAGCATCCTCAACCATGCAGATGCCTTCCCATCCTTCCTGCCTGATATGTCAAAGGGAAGTATCACCTTGTATCTGCCTTCATCGTCCAGTTCAGCATACTGACCGCTTCCAGCTCCATCTACCTTGGCATTTAATGTCCCCACTATCTTCGGCCTCTCTGCCCTCCTCTCAGGCCTAAATTGCACATCAGCAGGGATCGCTGTGAAGTGATTCTGATAATATACCCTCTCCTCACGCCCTGACAATCCCTTCTGTATCCCGCTTATCAGATAACCCGTCTGACTACCTTCATGACTTACCTCTATGGTAAGATACCTGCGGTTAAAACTACCCCTGTAATGATCCTCCAGAGTAAATGTGTATCCAGGCTGAATGTAAGGCACTGTGCTGTCTCCTATGAATTCTTCCTTTCTGCATAAAAGCTCCTCTGCCCTTATCTTAGCAAGCCGATTGCCCTCTTCAGGGCTCCTGAAGTGTTCACCATAATAGTACACTACACCCCTTCCCCTTTCATCCACCAGGGCACTACCTGTCACCTCCAAGGAGGGCTTCCTATAGTTGTAGTCCCGAAGCATCACCTTCTGCGGCAGTGTGTTGTGCCTGCATATAAATCCCTGCACCATCTCCCTTCGGTGTTCCTCCCCCATGCCAGAAGGAGGTGAGTATCTCACTGCCCCTCCATTGGGTTTCTCTATGTGCGATATCTTTGTGTCTGTGAATATTATCTTCTCTCTATCATCTCCCTGTTCAAAAAAATAGTATATTCCTTCCCTCTCACACCACCTGTTAATAAAATTAAAATGACTCTCTCCATACTGACATATATACTCTATCTTTTTGTATTCTCCCTGCAGCCTAAATTCATAATCAAGCCCTGTAAGCCCTCCATCCTTCAGAACAATCTCAAGTATCTCTTTGATATCCTTGTCCAAAAATACCTGATTGTGGTGTGTAAGGGTCAAATACCACAGCCTGGGCACAAGACTCGCCCTGTAAAATACATATTCATCCACCCCATGGAGCTGTTCAAAATGGGATATTACCCCATTGAATACCACATCATCACCCTCATCTCGATGTATGATCAGCCTTGCACCGCTCTGCACTACCGCTCCAAGCTCTATATCAGCATCCTCTGTTACTAATGTTATCTCAAAGTGGTAAAGACGGCTCAAACCTTCTTCACCACGAAATTCCACCACCCCAAAGGTGTCCTCATCCAGTGCATTAGATATAAAAGAGTATTTTTTCTTTCTTAGATATGACATATTTTCCCCCTTTCAATTAAGCAAATGCCTCAGACCTATTTCTTCTTTTTATCACTAAACCTTATGCTGAATTCTCCTTTCTTATCCACATCCAGATGAACCTCTGAAGGCATGGCTCCCTTGCTCATATGTGTAAGAATATTCTGGGAAAGTTTTGGCAGGATATTGGCGTTGAGTATGTATTCAATATTCCTTGCACCTGTCTCCACTTCAGTGCATCTATCAGTAATCTGATCTACTACCTTGTCTGTGTAATTCATGATCATCTTGTTGTTCTCCAGCAGGGTCTTTTGAACCTTCTTCAGTTTAAGCTCCACAATCATCCTGAGAGCATCCTTTCTGAGACTGTAATAAGGTATAATGGTCATACGGGCAAGCAATGCTGGTTTAAAATGTTCTGAGAGGATAGGCCGTATTGCACTTACTACTGTATCAACCTCAGGCAGCTCATCTCCTGATGTCATCTCCTGGATGATGTCTGATCCAAGATTGCTTGTAAGGATCATGATGGTGTTCTTGAAGTTAATCTCTTTTCCTTCACCATCTGTTAAAACACCCTTATCAAAGACCTGATAGAATAGGTTCATTACATCAATATGTGCCTTTTCAACCTCATCCAGAAGAACCACTGAATAGGGCTTATGTCTCACCGCCTCTGTGAGCATTCCTCCTTCACCATAACCCACGTATCCAGGTGGAGAGCCAATAAGCCTGCTTACAGTATGGCTCTCCTGAAATTCGCTCATATTGATGGTTACCACCTGTTTTTCACTTCCAAAAAGCAGATCAGCCAGTGCAAGTCCGGTCTCTGTCTTGCCAACCCCGCTGGGTCCAACCATCAGGAATACTCCTATAGGCTGATCAGGGTTCTTGAGCCCTGCCTTGGCCGACTTGATCACCCTGGCCATGATATCAAGTGCGTGATCCTGTCCTTTGATGCGCTCCTGAAGCCTCTCTTTGAGATTGATGACATTTTCTGCCTCATCCCTCAACATCCTCCCCAGGGGTATACCAGTCCAGTCTGATACCACCTGGGCAACCACCTCAGGGCTCACCTCAATATGAATCAAGGGATCATCCCCTTGGATCTTTGCAAGCTCATCTGATGCCTTTTTCAGTTCCTTTTTAATTTTATCCTTATCTTTGCCATCATCCTTTGCCAATTCATGCAGTCTTCTCCTGAGATCCAGCACCTTATTGGCAGCCTCCTTCTCCTTTAACCACCTCTGCTTCAGTGCTTCTGCATCCTTTGATATGCGGTCAATCTCCTTTACTGAGCTTTTGTATAATTCCTCATCTATGGCAACACCATTGTCTCTGTCTCTCTCCAGCGCCTTCTTTTCTCTTTCCAATGCCTGAATGGTACGTTCCATATCCTCAAGGGCAGGTGGCTTGGCAGTCAGATTTATCTTGACCCGGGCACAACTTGTATCCAACAAATCGATTGCCTTGTCCGGCAGGAACCTGCCGCTGATATATCTATCAGCAAGATTTGCAGCAGCTTCAATGGCATCATCTCTTACAATAACATTATGCGCCTTTTCATAATTGGCCTT
>QNCA01000387.1 GCA_003644325.1 Planctomycetota bacterium | reverse complement strand
ACCTCTCCGCCGATATCGACATTCATCTCCTCGAACCGGCCCGCGGGCATCTCGGAGACAAGCGTGTTTCCATTCACTGCCAGCGTGAGTCTGGTCATGGAAAGGAAATGCTCGATTTTCGTGACCGTACCTCTGAACCTGTTGATGTCCGGTCCCGGCGGCCGGTCCGAGGAAGCGTAAACGTCATCGGGGTAGATGACTATCTTCTCTATCTCCTCGTTCTCATAGGGAACCACAATGGACATCCCTCCCGAATTAACCTCCGCCAGCCCGTGCCCGAGTATTTTGCATGAATCGCATTCGAGGATATTCGGCCCGCCCACGAAGTCGTGAACCCTTTCGTTTTTCGGACTGAAGAAAATCTCCTCCGGCGTGCCCGCCTGTTCCAGTATTCCGTTGTGAATGACGGCTATCCTGTGCGCCATCTCCTCCGCTTCCCGGAGATCGTGGGTCACGTAGATGGCGGTGATTCCGAGTTTTTTCTGAATCCGCCTGAATTCCATCCGGAGGTGCCTCGCGATTGTAGAGTCCAGGCTGCCGAAAGGTTCATCCATAAGAAGGATAGCCGGCATCGGAGCCAACGCGCGGGCGAGGGCGACCCTCCGCTTTTCACCGCCGCTCAGGTTCCCCGTGTACCGGTCGGCGATGTGTCTTATCCGTACCAGGTCTATCAGTTCGTTGACCTTGTTTTCTATCTCGCTCTTCGGCCTCTTTAGCGCTTTGAGGCCGTAGGATATGTTGGACTTTACATCGAGGTGCGGGAACAGCGAGGCGTCCTGAAACAGGTATCCGACACCCCTTTCCCTGACCGACACGTCGTCCATCGGCTTGCCGCCGATTATCACCGACCCCTCGTAAGGGACAAGCCCCGCGATTACGTTGAGAAGGGTTGTCTTGCCCGCGCCGGTGCGTCCCACGAGCACGAGGATTTCACCGTCGTCTATCCCCAGGTTCACGCCGTTCAGGATGAAGTTGTGAATGTTTTTCAGTTCGATTTCCATTTTCCCGTGAGTTTCCGTTCCATGTACATGAAGAACCTCTCGAACGCGAGGCACATAACCGACAGGATGACGAGGCACACCAGTATAATGTCCACGCGAATGAGGCTTTCCGCCCTCATAAGGAGCGCGCCTATTCCGGTGGGAATGGCCACCATCTCCGCGGCGATTATCACGCGCCAGGCCATGCCGGCCTCCAGCCGGAGGCCGGTAAATATGTTGGGAAGAGCAAGGGGCATCACAACCGTCGCAAGAATCCTTCGCCCGGACGCGCCCAGCGTTTCGGCGACCCTTATCATCTCCGGGGGGACGCTCCGTATGCCCGCGATAGTGTTATAACAGACAGGGAAGAACGAACATATAAATATAATGGTTATCGGGAGCATCTCGCCTATCCCTATCCAGAGCATAAGTATCGGGAGCCAGCCCAGCGCGGGGATTGGATAGAGCAGGCTTACAATGGGATGGAACGCCTTTCTCGCGACGGCCTTCCAACCCATAAGCGTCCCCACAAGGATTCCGAGCGCCGAGCCCGCGATGAAGCCCGCAAGCACCCGAAAGAGACTGCTCAAAAAATTGCGAGCCAACACCCCGTTTGCCGTGAGGTCGTAAAACTCCCGGACTACTTCCGAGAAGGGCGGAAAAAACTCGGAGGATGCGATAAATCCCGCGCGTGCCGTTACCTCCCAGATTCCCAGAAAGACGAGAACGGGCAGAATTTCGAGCAGCCTATTTTTCATGCAGGTACTCCAACTCCAGAATATCGGCGGCCTTGAACTCCTTTTTGATATAGCCCAACGCCTTCATGTAGTCTATGGTTTTCTGAATCATCTTTTCATCGACCTCGACTGTGCAATCCAGTCTTTTGGCCAGGGATTTCGTCAACGCTTGTGGAGTGATCTTCAGTTTCGCCGCCGCTTCAGCCGCCTTGAGGGGAAAGACCTTCTCGCCCGTGACCGACAGCGCGGACGCGACAATCCGCCCGGCCTCATCTGGATGTTCATTGATGAACCGCGTCGCGCGCGAAGTCACCTTCACAAGTTTCCTCACGATCTCCGGATGTTTCTCTATCAGGTCGTCTCTTACGACAAGGACGCTCCCCTGCATCTCCGGCCAGAGGTCTCTCGCGTCCAGGAGAACCTTGAACCCCAAATTCTCCGACATGGTAGGATACTGCTCGCATATCATTCCGGCATCGATCTGCCCCATTTTAAGGGCGAGCAGCAACTTGGGCGGATTCATCCTCCGGACTCTCGGCAAAATCTTCTTCTTGTCGAGGTCGAACTTCTCCATCATCTTATGGAAAAGCGCGTCGGTGGGACTGCCCTCCCTCGCGACGCCGATACGAATGTCGGGCCGTTCAAGGTCCTTGACGCTCTTCACCTTTTCCGGATTAACGACAAGGCCGTAGCCGTACTTGTGAACGCCGGCCACTATCCTGATGTGAACCCCGCCGTTTGCGTATGCGTTTATCGCCGGTATGAGGCAGATGTAAGCGGCGTCGATATCGCCCCTGCTAAGTGCGGCGGCAAGGGCCATCCCCGTCACGTAACTGTCATAAGTCTCAAGGTGAATTCCTTCCTCCTCAAACCAGCCTTTTTCCCGCGCGATGTGCCCGCACGCGGAGTGCGACGTGAACTCCACCGCCATCCTTATGGTCGGGGATGTTTCCTCTGCTTTCTTGTCTGACCCGCACCCCGCCGAAACGACGGCGAGCAGCAACAAAGCGGGCAGTCGATACGCTCTCCTGTTCACTTTTGCATCCTGTTTTTTTGGTTTTCTTGCGGTGACAGTCACTAATCTACTCAAGTTGACTGAGTTTTTCTGGATGATGGTGGGTGCTTGATTATAATCTGCTGCTTCACAATACGTTACGGTGACAGTCACCAATCTACGATCCGTTCCGACAAGGGCGGAACGGT
>QNCA01000386.1 GCA_003644325.1 Planctomycetota bacterium | reverse complement strand
TTCCGAAGTCAACGACGTCCTCGGCGCTAACCGGCTTGTATATGATGGTCCCGTTTCCATACCTGTCGTCCAGCGAGAGTTTCCAGGTAACCACGACGCGGCCGCCTTCGCCCTTCCCGGCTGCCTTTGCCACTACGTCCGTCGGGGGGCGCAACACCTCCACTTCTTCAAAAGGGAATGGCTTCCGCTTCGCACAGGATGTGAGAACGGGAAGAAAGAGGCTTGCGAATGTCAGGAGTATCAATGCCCGGCTGAACCGGGCCGGAAGATGTGCATTCATAAGTTGTCATACTCCATCTAAGGGTGCCTTAACTCTCGCTTAATCACTACCGGAGCGGCTATCCTATGTTTGCATCATCCGCGTGTCAAGAAAATAGTCCGGACCGCCGCGGGTGTAAGCAAAAACCGCTCATTTCTCTATAATCTCGACATTGGCGCGGGGGACCATCGCACGAGACCCGTCCGGCAGTTCCACCTCCAGCACACGCACCATGGTTTCGCTCTCCATCTTCCGCAACTCCGGCGTCAGGGCCGTAACCTTGCATATCTCGCCGAAGTTGGGCTCGCGGATTATGCGCACGGCGTCGCCCACCTGCAAGCCTTGCGGTTCGGCGCCGACAACGGTCTCTTCTATACCCGCGCCGTCGGTCAGAGGAATGATAATCTCCGGCCGCATTACTCCAGCGCGTATCTGCGTGGCGCCGGTCATGCTGGCCATGTCGCCCTCGCGTTTCTTCAGCAGTTCATACGTCGCGGCGGCCATGTTCATTCGACCAAATCCCTCGGTCATCACCAGCGTCAGGCCGAGTCGCTCCATGCCGGTTATCGCCACGCCCAGGTCGTACCCCATGAACTCTTTCATGTCCTGCGCGTCTATGCCGCCCACCACTATCCCCGACACTCCGACCTTCACGGCCTTTTCCAGGGTGGCCTGTGTCACGTAGGAGCCTCCTACGACTATCTTCCCCTTGCAACTCTCGTCTATCCTGTCCGGGGTTAATTCCTTGTCCGGCGCGCTGACCCGCAGTTCTATCTCGCCGAACGCCTCGCCGCCTATCCCGATGATGCCCTGTATGAAACCGCCCGTCGTCTGGATCTCCACGCCTTCGTTCTCGTGAACATCCACCACTTCTCCGTCAATATAGGCGTCAATCGACACGGGCCGGGGCTCACCGCGCAACTGCACCTGGCCGGTCACACGTGAGATTATCTCTATGGACCCATCAATGGGCGAGGTGACCCTGGTCTTAAACAGGCCGAACAACCCTTTACTCTCCGCCAGTAATTCGCCCTTCTTTACCGTGTCTCCTTCCTTTTTCAGCATTATGCCCGGGACCTCTCCGGCGCCGCAGCCCATCTTGCTGGCCACGTTCAGCGGCGTCACGTCGCCCGGCAGAAATGTCCTCGCAACTATGTCGCGTGCCTTAACCCTGTCGCCCTTCTTCACCAGCACGTCACCCTGCAGGGGCAGGCGGCGCTCGCGCCTTATCACTGTGTTCTCGGTTATCCTCAGTCCCGGTGTATAAGCCTGTGCCAACTCTGTCCTCCGTGTCGGTTATAACTCAAGTTGACTGGGTTTTTGCCAACTTCGGCCCGTACGGGCCGTAAGGCCCGAAAATCTCGTAAATCCTCAAGTTGACTGACTTTTTCCGGGCAATGCCGGATGTTTGACTATAAGTTTCCATTTTGCCGGGCATTACGGTGACAGTCACCAATCTACGATCCGTTCCGACAAGGACGGAACGGCTCCGTAATTGGTGACAGTCACCGAGGTTAACAAAAACTCAGTCAACTTGAGTAAATCTCGTTATCATAAGTCGTAGTCTGGATAAATACCCAGCACACTGTGCCAGCGCTTCAGGGCCTGGACGCGCTCGTTCCGGTCTTCCGGCAACGGCACTGAGGCCTCCTGGTACTGCTTGCCGGTGGCGTCCAGACCGGTCTTGTACCGGCGTCCGCGGGCGTCCACGATCACGCCGACGACGCCGCCTTCTACCTCCCCCTCCCAGACCCTGCCCGGGCCGCTGCCCACGTCTATACCCCGCTCGGGCACCACGCGCACGCGGGCCTTTTCGTTCAGGCCCAGCGGTATCAGTTCCATATCGTCGCGTCCGTATGCCTTTTCAAGCGTCTTGCCGTCGGGCATGGTGAAGGTGATGGTCATCACCTTGCCCCGCGGTTTTTTCGGGACCGTCCTGTTCGCTATACAGGTGCCCAACTTTATCAGGCAGTCCTTGTTGAACACTTCCACCGCCGCCTTTTTCGCCGTCGCTTCCAGTTCGGGCTTCTGGATGTTCGCCAGCACCCCCAACTGCGGCATCATAAAGATGCTGTCCACCGCCAGGCGGGTGATTCCCTCGGGCAGAAACCCGTCTATCAACATCAGCGCCGCCTGGTTGCGACGCGGGGCGTGTGACAGCACTCCGCCGCTGCCCACCAGCATGTCCAGTTCGGGCATTTTCACGATTGACTTGTCGGTGGTCTGCCTGAATGCCTGGCTGATGTCCACCGCCTTGGAAACGCCCTTCAATTCCTGGGCGAAGTCCTTGTGCTGGATAAACGCCAGCCGAAGCGCCTCGCGGGCAATAGCCTGTTCTATGATAAGGTCCTCCAGGCTTTGCGGAATGGTTGTCGGACGGATCATCTTGTTCTTGATGCGGTTGCGCAGTTTTCGCTCGTCCACGTTGAACGGCACCCAGCGCATTACGTTCTCCAGCCCGGCTTCCGCCAGCACGTTGGACACGCTGTAGCTCATCCCCAGGTTCGCGCTGACGGTGCGGTTGAAGACCTCGCGCGTCTCGTCGGCCTTTTCGTCGTGATGATGCCACACGTAAAAGATGTCCGTCGTCGCGCCGCCGATGTCCACTCCCACCAGGTTTATGCCTTCGATCCTTGCGATTTCCTGCATTATAGCGCCCACCGCC
>QNCA01000385.1 GCA_003644325.1 Planctomycetota bacterium | reverse complement strand
GGTGACTGTCACTAATTACCCATTCGGACCCTGACGGGTCCTCAGGGCGAGGACCCGGAACGGGCGGAATCTCGTGAGCCTGCCGAACGAGATTCGTAGATTAGTGACTGTCACCGTAAGGCCACTTGAGTAGATTAGTGACAGTCACCGAGGTAGTCACCAAGGTGGCGACGAAACAGGGCCTCGAAGCGGTCGCACAGGCGCGGCCAGGTGAACTCCCGTATTTTGCGCAGGCCGTTCTCGGCCAGGCGATTTAACAACAAAAGGGGCCTAACCCCTTTTGCCGTTATTTCTTCGCCGCGAAGACGCTCTATGGCGGCGGCTATCGCCGCGGGGTCCTCGTGGGGCACCACGAGGGCGGTCTCGCCGTCCACGGCGAAGTCCTGCGTGCCGCTGTCCGTGCAGATGAGGGGCACGCCGCATGCCATCGCCTCCGCCGATGTGTTGGACCAGCCCGCGCCGTACTCGGCGCTCACGAACACGTCGGCGGTGTTGTAGAGCGCGGCGAGTTCCTCCTGCGTGAGGCCGTGGTGCGTCTCGACGTTGATGCCGCGCGGCTTCTTCAGCGGTTCATTGTCGAACATCACCAGGACGTAGTCCGACCGCGGCTTCAGGCGGCGCATGGCGTCGATGACGAAGCGCACTCCCTTGTATTTCTTGCTCATCCTGCCGAAGCACATCACCCTATACTGCCCCCCACCCGCTTCTTTCTTCCGCATCGGCCTGAATATATCGGTGTTGACCGCTCCGGCGATTGTGTATCCCTCGACACCGGGAAAGTACCGCTTCCACTCTAGTGAGTTGCCGACGACGACCATGTCTTCACGGTAATAGCGGCGGTACTTGTCGGCGAAGCGCGAGCCGAGCAGGTTCATTATCTTGAGGCGCGCGGTCATCTCGACGAAGCACGGCAGCATGCCGACGTCGCCGCAGATGAGCACGTCCGGTTCGTCGTTCATCTCATCGAGTCGCGCGGCCTTTCCATCATATTGAATCCAGTCCGGCGGGCGTCCGTCGGGCGTATGGATGATGTAGTCATAGCCGCGCCGGACGAACTGGTTGCCCATCTCGACGTAGCGTCGCACGCCGCCGTAGACGCGCGTGTGCGGGAGGAGAACCGCTATGTTCAGTGTTTCAGGTTTCAAGTTTCCCCGATAAAAAGGCATCAGGACTCCGCTTCGCTTCGCAGGTTTCAGGAATAGAACCGCCGAGAACACGAGGAGACTCGGGGAATCAGACCCTTCCCGTCGTCCCAACAAGTCCCTGGCCGTAAAGACCGAGCCTTTCCGGCTCGGACGGGCGGGACTTCTCCTCAGCGTCTGACCCCCTCGCGGCAAGCCTACGGTCTATGGTCTATAGTCTATGGTCTGAGGATGTTGCGCACGAGTATGCGGCCGACGCCGGGAATGAGGCGGAGCGGCGCGCTCAGGACTCGCTTGGTCTTGTAGATGCGCTGGATGCGCTTGAAGCGCGCGTGCGACTTTTCCCGGCTGCGGTGAACGTCGCGGAACTCCTCGACTTCCTTTTCCGTGGGCCGGTGGTAGATTACGGCCCCGGGGTCAACGATGAATTTAAGCCCGCTGCCGAGCAGCCGCATGCCCAGTTCCCGGTCGGTGTGGCCGTACTCATAGGGGTTGGACATCTTTTCGTTCCAGCCGCCCACCCACTCCAGGTCCTCTTTGCGGACGGAGACGTTCGCGCCGAAGAAGGCCCCCGCGCCGAGTTCGCCCCTTTCCTGCTTTTCGAGGAATCGGCGGCTCTTTTTGTCGTCGATTTCGACGGGCAGGGGCTGCGAGATTTTGGCCGTGTCGTTGACGCGCACGCCCGCCACCATCAGGCGCTCGCCTCCTGTATGTGCCGCAACGTGCCGCTCCACCATGTTGATGTGCGGCAGGCAGTCGTCGTCCGTGCAAATGATTAGTGGAGAGGAGGCGTTGCGCAGGCCGATATTTCTGGCGACGGGGTTGCCGTAAACTTCGAGCGGCAGACCCGTAGTGAAGTACCTGACAGTGAATGGATACCTGCCATGGGCATCCTCGACGACGGCCTGCTGCCTGTGATAGTTCTCCGGGCCGGAGTCGTCCACGAGGATGAGTTCGACGCGGCTCATGTCAAACGACTGCCGTCCGAAATGCTCCAACAGTTCGCGGAGATAGTCGGGCCTGTTGCAGAGTGAGACGAGAATACTCGCTTCATGTTCCATACGGAGTCCGCTGCTTTTCGCGCTTCAGAGTTCGGTTTTACCGGCGGAGCAGTTGCTTGTGTATTGCGTTCGCATGTGTTATATGCGCATGGTGATTCTAGTAGAGACGGCCCTTTTGTCAACCGGCGAGAGGCATATTTGGACAGCAAGAGACCACGCCTGGACAGAACCGCAACGTACGTAGTCGAGGTGGGCATCGTCCTCACGGGCTTGTCGGCGGTTTTGCTGGGGTTAGGACTGACGGGCGGGCGCGGCGTGCAGGGGGCACTGTACGCGGTGCAGGCGATTCTCTGGTACGCGCTGCTGCTGTGCGTCCTGTCGGAGATGCTGTGCCTGGCCTGGGCGATATCGCTCATGGCGGCGAGCCGGCGCAGGCGTCCTCCCACCGCGGATATTATGAAGGCGATTATCAAGACCATATGTTTTCCCGTGGCGTTGTATGCCTTGAATATGTTGAGGGTGATAGGGGTTGGCCAGTTCGATTTCGCGTTCCGCTGGGATGTCGCGTTCAACACGAAAGTCTTTCTCTTCGGCAGGTATTACCGGCTGAGCGCCGCGCAGGCACTGGGCGTAGCGACGCTGTTCTTCGGACTGGTCGCGATGTGCTGGCTGGGCTGGGTGGTAGTGCCGCTCATCAGGAAAATAGTCAGGCCGGAAATGAAAACAAAGAAGTTAGGAAAGAAGTCAGAAGTCAGAAGTCGGTAGTCGGTAGTCGGTAGTCG
>QNCA01000384.1 GCA_003644325.1 Planctomycetota bacterium | reverse complement strand
TCGGCGGCCACCCGGGCCAGCACGCCCAGGGCCACGCCCATGAAAGCCATGACCGGCCACTCCAGCAGGCCCGCCAGAAACCAGGCCCGCTGGGCCGTCTTTTCGTCCCGGCATGCGTAGATGCGCTGATACAGGGTCATGCCCACGAACCAAATGGGCACGATGGTCACCGCCCACTTGACCAGTGTCTGCCAGCTCAGGTTGTTCAGGTACAGCATCTCGGGAGTCCAGATCACCGAAAGTACCGTTGGCCAACTTGGCACCGGCCAGAAGCTGCGAGCAGGTAAACCCCAGGTAGCCCACCGCCGAAATCAGGCCAGCCAGCACCGCCACCCGGCCACCGTATGCCTGCTTGAATAAATCAGGGAAAGTCAGGGCTCGAGCCAGGGCGGGGTTGCGCTTGACCCGCGGGATCAGCACGACGGCTGCCAACCAGGCCCCCAACATGGCCACCATGTACACAGCCAGAATGCCTAGATCGACAAGATGCATGATCACCCATGTGGGGCACCCTATTTGCCCATCGCTTTCTCGACCAAGTCCGGTCCGGTTTCGACCGTATCCAGAGCCGGCACCATCTCGGTCGTCGTCTTGGCCTCAAGCTACTTGATGAATTCGGGCAAGCTCGGTGCCACGACTTTTTCCACGTAGGGCCCGGCCATCAGGCGCACCATGGCCGCGTAGTTCAGACGGAAGCGCAGCACACTCCCCACCCGGTAAGAGCCCGGATCGTCTCCGAGGTTGACCACCATGATGTCACTGGAGGCACCGGCGATGTGGTGTTTTGGATTTTCTGGAGTCAACCCGGTGACGTCCGTGTCCAGGTGCCCCAGGTTGACCAGAGCCCGATAACCTCGCTGCCCGGGCGACAGATCGTCTTCGTCCCCAAGTGAAACAGACGAAAAGGGATTCACTCCGCCGGTCTCCACCGTGGTCATCAGCGGCTTTTCCTTGATCTCGATGATCTCGGCTTCCAGCACCACCGTGTCTGATCGCAACCCGGTAAAGGTGCCCCCATTGAGCAAATCCGTCCCCAAAAAAACCGCCTCGCCGATGCGGAAGTGGTTGATGTTCTTGGGCAACTGCTTGTTGAGCACCAGCGGCAACGCCGAAGAAGACCCGGCCGAGATGAAACCCAGCTTGCGGCCGAATTTTAGCTCCAGCAATTCCCGATAGAGCGCCAGCTGCATGAACTGATCGACGGAAGGCACCGCACCCGCCAGGCATCCCAAGTTGGATCCAATGCCCAAAACCTCAATGGCTGGAAAATCGAAAACCTGCTGATAAAATTGCATCAGGGAGCCCGGCAAGATGCCCTCTCGCAAGTCACCGAGCTCGATCATGATGATGATCCGATGGGTCTTGCCCCGCCGTGCCGCCTTCTCGTTTAGCTCGCGGATGACCTCGATCTCGCTATTTAAGGACACATCCGACAACTCGGCCACGCTCTCCAGCTCACTCATGTTGGGCATGCGGAGAAACCAGGTTTCCTGTTCCGGCACCACCCGGCGGATGATCTCCAGGTTTTCCAGGCGGGATTCGCCCATGGAGCGAACGCCGTAGGCCTGTAAGGCCCTCAAGGTATCAGCGTGGCCGCAAAGCACCTTGGTCACCACGGTCCAGGCGGAAGACCGCTGGTCCATCCACCGAGAAATGGTGTCGAGGTTATGCTGCAGGGCCTCCAGATGAATGATCACCCGAGTTTTCACAACTTCAGCCCCCCGCCCCGGGATGACGCATCTCTGCGTACTTGCTTGCAAATCCGAGCCGCTCGTAGAGACCTTTGGCCGGGTTGTCGTACTCTACGTGTAACTTCACGGGACCTGAACAGTTTTTCACGCCCGTCTCCACCAGCCGCCGTCCGATGCCCCGGCCACGAAGATCGCGACGGACGGCCACGAAAAGCAGGATGTTGGCCGGGATGTATCCCCCCATAGGGGTGTGCAACATGACCAGAGCGCCTTGCTTCTCTCCTGCCTCATGGGCCAACAAGACGAATCCTCCCCGGTCCGCTGCATCGCTCAGGGCATATTCGATGCCCCGGTGAATGTCTTTTAGGCTGTCCTCGTAGGGCTTAAGGTGCTCGCGCAAAAAGGACGCCAGACCCTCCTGCCCACCAAAAGACTCAAGATCTTGAATCTGAATTACTTTTTCGATTTTTTCAAATTTTTCAATTTCCACACCAACTCCTGGTTCTGCTCATCAAACACCTGCCACTCTCGAATACTTTCTATACTAAACATTTCCGCCAATCGCAAGCCTCGCCCGTAGTTGACGTCAGATGAGAAACAATCCATTGTGACGATTGGTAATTTAAGGAAAGAATCTTGAGGGATAGCCAAGATGTATGAAACCTCGCGAATCGAACTCAGCCAATCTGCGTTGAAAAAAAACATTCGATTCCTGAAGCGTCAGATTGGCAAAAAAACAGTCTTCTCTTCGGTGATCAAGGGAAATGCCTATGGTCATGGGAGCTCTCTTTTCGTCCCAATGGCCGAACAATGTGGACTCCGCCACTTCTCTGTATTCAGCGCGGACGAGGCCCTGCAAGCCTTTCGAAGCAAAAACGAGAACAGTCGCATTTTGATCATGGGAGACATACACGATGACGCGGTCTACTGGGCAGTAGAAAACGACATCTCCTTTTATGTTTTCGATTCGACGCGAATGAAATCAGCTTTGCGCGCTGCAAAACGGGTCCATAAAAAAGCCCGTGTTCATCTGGAAATAGAAACAGGCCTGAACCGCACCGGATTTTTTGGCAAGGCCTTGAAGCAGGCTGTCAGCACCATGATTAAAAACAAAGAGCACCTCGTCCTCGAGGGTATTTGCACTCATTACGCCGGGGCGGAGAATCTCAGCAACTATCTCAGAATTCAAAACCAGCTTGAGTCATTCAATCAACAATACCGAGGGTTGAGCAAACAACTCGC
>QNCA01000383.1 GCA_003644325.1 Planctomycetota bacterium | reverse complement strand
GTTCCGCCCTTGTCGGAACGGATCGTAGATTGGTGACTGTCACCGTAAGGTGTTGTGAAACAGCAGATTATAATCAAGCACCCACCATCATCCAGAAAAAGTCAGTCAACTTGAGTAATTTATTATTTTAACGACTCTTTATCCCCCTTTTAACGGCGGCACGATGAATAACCTGCTAAATCTTCTCTCGCCGGAACGCGTGGGCTTCCTGTCCGTTGCAGACAAGAAGTCCGCACTGAACGAAATGGTAAACCTGCTGTGCGGGTCGGACGCGGTTCATGACTGCGAGGCCCTGCGAAGGGCGATTTTCGAGCGCGAGAAAATACTCAGCACGGGTATAGGCCTGGGAGTGGCCGTTCCGCACGCGAAGATATCCTCCGTAACCGATTTCGTGGTCGCCATGGGCATTACCCGCGCGCCCGTGGACTTCGGCTCGCTGGATGATAAGCCGGTGCGGTTGCTTGTAGCTATCGCCGGACCCGCCGACAGGCAGAGCGACTACCTCAAAATCCTCGCCCGCGTAACCCTGGCCCTGAAAAAGCAGGACCTCCGCGACGCGCTCCTCGCCGCCGAAAGCCCCGACGAAGCCCTGAAGGTCCTGGCAGGAAAATAGCAATGGACCCGGCAAACGCAGAAATGCTCGTGCTCCTCGGCTTGACCCTCGTCGCCGGGCTCTATGTGGCCAAAGGCGCAAAACTGGTACGCACCCCCCAGGTTGTGGGATACGTAGTCGCGGGCGTATTGCTCGGCAAGTCCTTTCTCGGAGCGTGGAGTCCCGAGACCACACACTCCGCAAGCATGATTTCAAGAATAGCGCTGGGCATGATAGGCTTTACCGTGGGTTGTGAACTCAGTATCGCCAAGATGCGCAAACTGGGCAAGAGCATCGCCATGATTGTTCCACTGGAGGCGATAGGAGCATGCGTCCTCGTCTCGGCCGGCACCTATCTGGTCACGCTTCTCGCCGGCTCGCCCAACCTGCCCCTTGCGCTGATTTTGGGCGCAGTCGCTTCCGCTACGGCCCCCGCTGGCACCGTGGACGTACTCCAAGAGTACAAGGCTAAGGGCCCCCTTACTACAACATTGTACGCGGTGGTCGGCCTGGACGACGGCGCCGCGCTTATTCTGTATGCCCTCGTGATACCGATCGTCGGAACGCTCGTCGTGGAAAACGCGCACATCTCACTGGTAACCGTTGTCCTTCATCCTTTGCGGGAGATAGGCCTGTCTTTCCTGCTGGGAGGGATATTCGGCGGAGCGCTCGCGCTTGTGACAAAGTGGGTGCGCGGCCAACGCGAAACGCTCGTCTTCGTACTTGCGGCGATTCTCGCCTGCAGCGGAATCGCCGGGTATTTCGGGCTTTCCCCCATCCTGACGGCTATGACCGTGGGCGTTGTCCTGGTGAACCTGAACGCAACCGCGAGCAGCCGATGCGTCAATGCCCTGGGCCAGGTCAGCACGCCGATATACATCATGTTCTTCGTTCTGGTCGGCGCCAGGCTGGACATTGCGCTGCTGCCGTCCGTGGGAATGATAGGTCTGGCATACATCCTGATGCGCACGGCCGGCAAGTGGGGCGGCTCCGCACTCGGCGCCGTGGCAGGCAAGGCCCCGCCCGTGGTCACCAGGTACACCGGCTTCGGACTGTTCACTCAGGCCGGGGTCGCCATAGGGCTGGCCCTCTCGGCCCAGCACGACCTGGTGGCAATGGGCGACACGTCGGGCAAGGCCGCGCAACTCGGCGCGGCCGTTCTGGGCATAGTCACCGCCACTACCTTTGTAGTACAGATAATCGGACCGCCTTTTGTGCGGTACGCCATAATAAAGGCTGGAGAGGCAAAACCCCACCCGGATTAGTCAGGAGAATCCGATGCAATACATGGTTATTCATTTGCGTAACGAGCGCTACCTGGAAGACATCCTTCTTGCAATGGCCGCTTGCGGCGTAACCGACGCCGCCGTGTCCGACGCCGTAAACATGCAGTTTATTCTTGCCACTGACATGCCGATATTCGCCGGATTCCGCGTTGGCCTGCAAGAGCGCGGCACATATATGAAAATCATCGCCGCGCCCGTTACCGACGAGGATACCGTGCGTGCTATCGTAGATACGCTCGCGGACAACGGCGTCAATTTTCCATCCCCGGAACTCGGCGGCATTTACACATTCCCGGTATACGTATCTTTCGAATAAACACCCGTCGGCAAGCCCTCCGGCGGGCTACGGCCGAATCCCCGCCCGGCCTTTATCCGAAACGCACCCGCGCACCCGCCCTTCTCCCGCCGGGGAGCATGTAAGAATCTTGGAAAGGCCGCACCGGTGACTGTCACCATTACCCATTCGGACCCTGACGGGTCCTCAGAGCGAGGACCCGGAACGGGCGGAGCGCAAACGCTCTGAAGGAGCGGCCGGCTCGTAGATGGTGACTGTCACCGCGCCGGCAGCGCCCGGGATTCTTACATGCTCCCCTCCCGCCGTCCGCGATTGACTTTGGGAAAATGCCGCGTAAAATGGCATTTCCAACAAAAATACGCACCACCCGAAGAGGCGTTTCGCATGGCAACACCCGTGATGGAACAATACAAGCGCATCAAGCGCGAGCACGCGGATGCCGTGCTGTTCTTCCGCATGGGCGATTTCTACGAGATGTTCTTCGACGACGCGAAACTTGCCGCGAAAGTCCTCGGCATCGCGCTGACATCCCGCAGCAAAGGCCCCGGCGCCGTACCCATGGCGGGTGTGCCCCACCACGCCGTCGAGGGATACCTGCAAAAAATGATTCGCGCCGGATACCGCGTCGCCATCTGCGACCAGCTGGAAGACCCCTCACAGGCCCGCGGCATTGTCGAGCGCGGAGTCACGCGCATCGTCACCCCGGGCACGCTCACCGAGGATGCCCTGCTTGAATCAAAGCGTCCCAACTACCTGGCCGCAGTGTGCGCCG
>QNCA01000382.1 GCA_003644325.1 Planctomycetota bacterium | reverse complement strand
TTTGCCGCGTTTAGGTTCATCACGCAAATGTTGGACGGCGCGGAGTCCGCTGAAGAGCTCTCCGTGCAGGGTGTCCGCATGTATCTCTTTGAAAAGGACGACGAATCACTGATGGTGATGTGGAGCGAAAGCGGGCGGAGCAGCCTGCCGGTTTACTGGGGCGAAGGATTGAGAATGCATGATGCCGTCGGCAACTGCCGCGACCTGCCGTCCGTGGAAGGCGAAACGGCGATAACCGGCCTGGACGAGTCGCCCTGCATCGTCTCAGGCATCGATCCCCGCCTGCTCAGAACATGGCGTTCCCTGCGGTTCGTTACGAAATCCATTGAGTCACGCGTGGTGGAACAACCGGTGGAGGTGGGCATCGAGAACCATTTTGACAAGGAAATTTTCGGCACGGTACGGCTGGAGTTCGATGAAGAGCTGCGCCACCTTCAGCGCCGTGCGACGGCGGCGGAGTTCCGAATCGGCCCGGGCAAGTCCTGGTCGAGCGGCGGAGCGTTTGTCCTGAAGCCGTCGATAAGCGACACGCTTGGCCGGATAGCGGCCAGGGCCGTGGTCAGGATTAACACGAATGAAGGCTCCTTTACGTTGAATAAGGCGCTGGAACTCGAGATGGCGCCGGCCGACCTGTCGCTGGAAGTCACGCAAATTACCGCCCATCCGGGTCCGTACCGGGCGGGAGGACCGGGGGAGATAGTTGTAAAGGTGGCCGTGAGCAACGGGGGCTCATTGCGTGCCGCCGCGGGTGTTTACGCCGCGGTGGAGGACGGGCCGCGCCGGAGGCGGCGCGTGTCCATCCCGCGGCTTGAGCCCGGCGAGCAGGCCGAAGCGGAGTTCAGGATTCATGTTGACCCGGGCTCCCTGCCCCGGCGGATATGGCTGGGGCTGCGCGAAATCCACGGGCGAAGGTTCGCCAATATATACATAGACCAGAATGAGATCAGGGACGTTTTCAATAGGTAGACGGCCATATAAAATGTGGACAAAGAAAGGCCAAGCATGCCGGAAGTCACGGGGACTCTGTGAGCCGGTTAGGGCGCGGGGTCGGGCCGGCGGGAGCATGTGAGAATCTTGGGCGCTGCTTGGCGCGGCGACAGTCGCCGTCTACGAGCGGGCCGATCCTTCAGAGCGTCCGCGCTCCGCCCGTTCCGGGTCCTCGCCCTGAGGACCCGTCAGGGTCCGAATGGGTAATGGCGACAGTCACCGGTGCGGCCTTTCCGGGATTTTTTACATGCTCCCGGGGTGGCCGTTGGCTTGATTTCATCGGAGGGAGCGCTAGAATTAATGAAAGTGAAGGTTGGTGATGGAGCGGAATGCGCTGAGGCCGCGGGCGGATGCTGTGCTGGTTGTGAATTGGGCCGCGCTGACGGGCAGGCGGCATTTGGCCGTGTGAAGCGTAATCATGCTTAAGCAAAGATCACTCCTCTATCGCATCGGGGCAATGGTCATTGACGTGGCGGCGACGTGGGCGTCCCTTGCCGTTGCGTACGTCTATGTCCAGGCGACCAAGGGCAAAGAGATGCCCCCCTCCTTTTTGCTGCTGTTTTTCATCGGCGCGCCGGCGCTGGTCCTTTTCAGCGCCAACTGGACCCGCCTCTACGAAAGCCTGCGCCTTAAGACCTATTTTGAGATTCTGCTGTCGTTAATACAGACGGTTGCGCTGGCGCTGGTGGTCCTGGTGGCGATGTTCACTTTTGTCAAGAGCGAGGCCCTGGGGCTTAAACTGGATCCCAACCCCAGGGGCGACCCGTACCGCATCAACCTCGCCGTCATGGTCTTTTCCGTCACGTTATTCGTCGTGCTCTTGCTGGAGAAGTGGACGGCGAAGTTCGTCCTCAGCCAGTTGCGCATAAGGAAGAAAAACCTGCGGCGTATCCTGGTGGTCGGTACGGGCGAGCGCGCACAGAGACTGGACAACGTTATCGATTTCAACAGGCACTGGGGCTTTCACATTGTTGGCTTCCTGGAGCTGGGCGAGGCCTCGCGTGATTCGGGAGAGTCCGCCGTCGAGCCGAGCCGAATCCTCGGCAATGTCTCCGACATAGCGGAGGTAATGGACAAGCACGTTGTCGACGAGGTCATCTTCGCCATCACCCTGGCGGAGGCAAAATATCTGGAGGAGGCGATACAGAAGTGTGAGGAGGTGGGCATCACGTTTCATCTCATCGCGGACTTCCTGGACACAACCATATCCAAGGTCGATTTTGACAGCATGGGCCAGATACCACTGCTCACGTTTTCCAGCGCGCCACAGAATCTGGCCGCCACGTTCGCAAAGAGGGTGTTCGACATCTTCGTGTCCGGCGTCATGCTTTTGATAGCGTCCCCCCTGTTTATCCTTGCCGCGATATTGATAAAACTGACCTCCAGGGGTCCGGTATTCTTCAGGCAGAAGCGCGTGGGCCTGAACGGGCGCGTCTTTACGCTGCTGAAGTTTCGCAGTATGGTTTCCGGCGCCGAGAAGATGCAGGCTCAATTGATGGAAAAGAACGTCATGAGCGGGCCGGTGTTCAAGATAGAGAAGGACCCGCGTATCACGCCCGTAGGCAGGCTGATGAGGAAGTTCAGCATAGACGAACTGCCGCAGTTGTGGAACGTTTTCGTGGGACACATGAGCATAGTCGGCCCCCGCCCCCTGCCCACGTACGAAGTGGAGAAGTTCGCGCGGCGGCAGCGCCGCCGCCTCAGCATGAAGCCGGGTCTCACCTGTACCTGGCAGATCTCCGGGCGGAGCAAGATAACGGACTTCGACGACTGGCTGAAACTTGACTTGCAGTACATCGACAACTGGTCTTTCGGGCTGGACCTCAAGATATTCTTCAAGACGATACCGGCGGTGCTGTTCGGCTCCGGCGCGCGCTGATTTTCAGGGGAGCATGTAAGAATCCCGGAAAGGCCGCACCGGTGACAGTCACCGTGCCAAGCAGCGCCCGGGATTCTCAAG
>QNCA01000381.1 GCA_003644325.1 Planctomycetota bacterium | reverse complement strand
TCAGCAGCCCCGGCAGCGCGCCCGCGGCCAAACGGCCCTTCCCCGCCTCGAGGAATCGAGCCGACGCCCCCCAGCACGGCCCCCCGTACATGAAACCCAGAAATCCCAGCCCGCACAACGTCACCGCCACCGTCATCAGGTCTCAGGCAGCAGCCCGCCTCCCGCGAAGGCCCACGCGCCCGTCCCCACCGCCGCGAACACCAGGAACGTCGCAATGAATGTTTCCCTTCTCCGCATCGCACAATCTCCAAACGAAACATAAAGGGGAGACC
This sequence comes from Planctomycetota bacterium, assembly GCA_003644325.1. Lineage (GTDB taxonomy): Bacteria > Planctomycetota > B129-G9 > B129-G9 > B129-G9 > B129-G9. The sequence goes on along the minus strand of QNCA01000381.1, from coordinate 2,677 downwards.
CGTTCATGTTTCGTTTAGTAGAAGACACGTTCGAGGTAGAGGCCGTGCGGCGGGGCCTTGGGACCCGCCAGGCGGCGCTTCCCGGATTTTACGATGCGCCTGACATCGTCAGGCGTCATCTTGCCCCGGCCGACCTCTAACAGCGTCCCCACGATGTTTCTGACCATGTTGTAGAGGAAGCCGTCGGCCTCAAGGGTGAACCTCACCAGGTCTCCCCGCCTGCTTATCGACAATCTGGACAGATTCCGTACGTAACTTTTTTTCTTGAAGGATTCGGATGCGAACGCGCGGAACGAGCGCCGCCCCGTCAACTCCCGGGCGGCGCGCCTCATGGCCGCGACGTTGAGGGGCTGGGGGAAGAAATAGCATCTGTGCAGGCTTAGAGCGCTGCCGATGGCCCTGTTCAACACGTAATATGCGTACCTTTTCCCGCGGGCCGAATGACGGGCGTGGAAATCGGGCTGCATTTCGCGGACGTCGGTCACGACGATGTCATTCGGCAGGAGCGAATTCAGCGCCAGGCCGACGCGCTTGCGCTCCAGTCGCCCGCCCTGTTTCAGGATGCCCCTGTTTTGGCCGGTATCAACGCGGAACGAAGCCACCTGTGCCAGGGCGTGCACGCCGGCGTCGGTGCGGCCGGAACCCTCCAGCGTTATCTCCTGCTGGAACAGTTGCTCAAGGACTTCTTCGATTTTCCCCTGTACGGTTACAGCGCCGCGCTGACGCTGCCAGCCGGAGTAGCCCGTACCGTCGTACTCGATGGTCAGACGGATTGTGCGGTATGGCTTCACTAATGAGTCCTGTATATTCAAAGGGATATGCGTCGGAAAGGTGACAGTCACCATCTACGAGCTGCCCCCCCCGACAAGTCGAGGGGTCTACGCTCCGCCCGTTCCGGGTCCTCGCCCCGAGGACCCGTCAGGGTCCGAATGGGTAATGGTGTCGGTCACCTTTCGCGCTCCCCCCGCTGTTTTCGCAGGAACTGCTTTATTGCCTCCCCGTGCGAGCGAAACGCCAGTTCGTCGGGCAGCGCATTGAACGGGAAGAAGCGCGCGTCATCTACGTCGTCGTCGGCGCGCAGGTCGTCATTGGTCACATCCCCTCTAACCGGCCGCCCGGAGTAGATTATGAGCACGCAATGCTTTTCGGGGAATTCGTTGACGAAGACAACGTTCAGCAACCCGGTCAGTTCAACGTCTATCCCGGTTTCTTCCTTTGCCTCCCTGACGGCGGCCTCTAAGGGGGATTCATTGTACTCCACGAACCCGGAAGGAAGGGACCAGTAGCCGGAACGCGGCTCAACGGCGCGCTTCACCAGCAGGACTTCCTCCCCCTTCGCGACGACCACCGCCGAGGCGGGCACGGGGTTCAAATAATAGACCCAGCCGCACCGCTCGCAGCGCAGGCGCTCCGTGCCGCCCTCTTGAAACGGCATCAACCTGCTCCCGCATTCCAGGCAAAATTTGGCCATGCCAAGACCTCATTCAAAATTCAAAATTCAAAATTCAAGATTCAAGATTCAAGATTCAAAAATTCCTTGCCCCTTGCCCTTTACCTAACCATTGGTCTCCGGTTTCCGGTCCCGTCCGGATCTTCCGAAGCGCAGGCGGAAGAGCGTCACCACCGCTTTGAATATCTCCCTCTTCGATATTTTCGACTTTCCGTGTTCACGCTCCACGAATATTATCGGGGTCTCGCCCACGACCGCTCCCGCCTTCACCGCCTTGTAGAGAACCTCCTCAAGGAAGGAGTAACCGTTGGAGAATATCGTATCCGGGTCTATCGCCTCTATGACGTGCCGCTTGTAGCAGCGAAAGCCGCCCGTGCAGTCGCGCACCTTGATGCCGAGTATCAACCTGGCCGCGAAACCGGAGGCGCGGCTGAGGAGGCGCCGATGGATGCCCCAGTTGCGGGTGCCGCCGCCAGGGACGTAGCGGGAACCTATCATCACGTCGTGCCCGTCCATTCCCCGCAGCAGGTCCGGCCAGTACGACGGGTCGTGGCTGAAGTCGGCGTCCATCTGGCAAATCAGGTCGTAACCCTCGGCCAGCGCCTGCTTGAACCCCGCCACGTACGCCGAGCCCAGGCCGAGTTTCCCCTCGCGGTGCATTGCGCGAATGCCCTCGTACTCGCTTGCCAGTTGGTCCGCTATCCGGCCCGTGCCGTCGGGGGAGTTATCGTCGATTATCAGCACGTGCATGTCCGGCACGCGCTCGCGGACCTTTTCGACCAGGGCCCGTATATTTTCGCTCTCGTTGTACGTGGGAATTATGAGCAGTTTTTTCGACAAGAAGACCTCTCCGCGAATTTCACATCTTGGTCGCATCCTGCGAGCGACATCTTATCAGGACGGGCCGGTCCGCGCGAGCAAAATTTCCGCGGCGGGGACGGGCAGGAAAACCGGCGCGGCTCTTGGCGCGAGGTGACAGTCACCGTCTACGATCCGCCCCCGACACGTCGGCGACGGATCCGTAATTGGTGACTGTCACCGTCGCTTCGGGTCTGCCCCCCCTCGCTTGTCCTTTCCAAGATTCTTACACGCTTCCCTTTCGTCGTTGACCTTCGGGGCCTTTGCGTTATAATTGACTTCGGGCGACTTCGTAAAGGTGACTGTCACCTTTACCAGTTACTCTCAAGTTGGCTGACTTTTGCCAACCTCGTTGACTGTCACCAATTA
>QNCA01000380.1 GCA_003644325.1 Planctomycetota bacterium | reverse complement strand
GCGCGATGGCCTGCATGTTCCAGTGGGCGAAGTTGTCGGGCAAACTAAGACTAACGACGCCGGATTTCCAGTTCCCCACGCCTGACGGCCCGGAGGTTCCCGCGCCTGACGAGCCCGAGGTTCCCGCGCCCGATTTTGAGGATGCCCCTTCGCCTGAGGAGCCTGGACTGACGGAGCCGGGCATCTGGCGGCGACGATGGGTTTTCGGGAAAAAATTACCTGCGTCTGAGGAGCCGAGGCCGATAGAGCCGGGCATCATGCCGAGGGAGGGCGTGATGAAGAATCCGGCGGCGATACTCAAGCAGATGTCGACGATGTTCAGGATTATCGGCAAGTACTATCCCGCGGCGTACATGGCGGTCAGGGGCGAGAAGGACGGCCTGAGCATCAGGGCCGCCATGCCGTGACGTAACGGTATCAACAAACTGCCGCCCGGAGGGGTCATCCCCTTCGGGCTGTGTGTTGCAGCCGTTTGCCGCGCAAGAGTTTTCCGGCTCCATGTCGGCCCGTCAGCCGTAGCGCAACTTCAGCGCGATAAGGCACGTGGTGAGGGCGAGGCCGACGCTGTTGCCCAGTATGAGGGGCGTTTCGCCGAGGAGGATGCCGTAGACCAGCCACAGGCACAGGCCGACGGCCAAGACCGTCAGGAACGGCAGGGAAATGTCGCCGGTGCGGCGCGTGCGCAGGGACTTGACGACCTGCGGCAGAGTGGCGACCGTCGTGCATGCCGCCGCAATCAACCCGATTATCGTTGTGATTCCCATTTGTGATTACCACGTCAGGACAACGGGACTATTAGAATATTCAAATGTAATCATCTCCGGAATGCTCCTGCATCCCCCCGGCAGGTCATATTCCATACAGTGAAAGGGGTTTCACGTCAACTACATTTCCCGGGACTCGCGGGGAAAGCGGGGCTCTCACCGGGTTTGGCCCTTTGATTTTCATGCTCCGTCTGCTAGAATCCCGCTTTTGTTTCAGGCAACGGAAATGTAGAGGAAGTCCGCCTTTCTGGCCCGCCTCCGACTTGTGGGGGGGCCGTATGGGTACGGGTTCGGGCGGGCAGGCAAATTAACAACTCTCCAGTGGAGACATGGATGTTCAGAGTCCGACTGCTGCCGGGATACGTCTTTCAGGAGTTCAGCAAGACGTTCATTCTTGCTTTCCTGACGGTGATCATTGTCCTTTTTGTGGGCTTCGGCTACAAGCAGGTCACCGTGCAGAAGGGCCTGGACTTTGTGAGCGTGTTCAGCCTGTTTCCGTTTCTCATGGCGAAGGCCATGCCGTATGCGCTGCCGTTCGGGATGGTGTGCGCGTGCACGCTGGCCTACGGCAGGCTGGCCGGCGACAATGAGATAGACGCCATGCGCACCAGCGGCGTGCACCTGCATTACGTCATAACGCCGGTGCTGGCGTTCGGGCTCCTGGCAAGCGCGGTGACGTACGCGGCGAACGACCTGCTGTCGCCCATGCTGGGCAAGCAGGGTGAATACGTACAGGACCGCGTGCTGCGGACCCTGGTCCGGCGCTTCAGCAGCCTGGGCAGCCCGACATATTCGTGGGAAGCAAAGGTGGACAACCGCAACAGAAAGATACACCTGTACGTGGACGACATCGAGGGGGACGAACTGCGCGGGGTAGTGGTGTATATAACCGAGAACGGTCGGATAGCGCAGACCATAATGGCGGAGTCCGGCCGCTTCAGATACGACAAGAAGGGCGATAAGAGGTGGTTGACGGTCGTAATAAGGTCCGGCACCATGAAGTTGATTCCCCCGGACCATCCCGCCCGAATAAACATAGCGCCGGCGCTCGTCGGCGGCAACCGCGAGACTTACCTGCCTTACGACCTCAGCGGGAAACTCGGTGAGGGCGTGATAAGCGACCCGGCGTATCGCAGCACCGCTCAGAACCAGGAGGAGGTCAGGAAACTCAGGCACAAGATAAAGGAAAGGCGCGCCCAGGCCGCCGCGGGCATCCTCTCGCCCGGCGAGGCAAAGCGGAAAATAGGCAACTACACCAAGGACCTGAATGAGACGCTCATAGAAATTTACGGCAGGCTGGCGCTTGCCACGTCGTGCTTTTTCCTGGCGCTGGTGGCGGTGCCGCTGAGCATAGTGATTAAGCGCGGCCATACCATTGTCGCCTTTCTTGTCGGGTTGATACTGGTGATCGTTTACATGGTGACGTTCCTTGTGGGGAGCAAGTTCCTGGGCATGGACGGCTACGTGCACCCCGGTCTTGCCGTGTGGGCGCCCAACGGGCTGCTCCTGATCGCGGGCGCATGGCTGATGTTGAGGGTCTTCAGAGCATAGAATGATATTTTGCAGGATAGATCGCTACGTTATCAAGTCTTTCCTGGCCTGGTTCGGCGTGTCGCTGGTGGGGCTGGTCGGCTTCTACCTCGTGGTGGACCTGTTCACGCGCCTGTACAAGTTCTTCGACTACGACAGGTCAGAAATCATCCAGCGGGTGCTTGCCTACTACCTCTGGCACACCCCGTTCTACATGACGGAGTTCCTGCCGCTCGTCACGCTGATGGGAGCGATGTTTGCGCTGGCCCGGATGGGCAAGTCCAACGAACTCGTGCCCATCATGGGCAGCGGCATCAGCCTGTACCGCGTGGTGGGCAACATATTCCTGATGGCGGCGCTGGTAATGGGCCTGATGTACGGCCTGCAGGAGTGGTTCATGCCGACGTTCGCCGACAAGATAGTGTCCGCGACCAGCAAGCCCAAGGAGGCCCATTCCGCCAGGGACCTCCTGCCGGACGACCGGGGCCACCTGCTCCATTACCGCAGTTACGACCCCGCGGCGCAAGAGATGAGGGGCGTAACGATAACCAGGATAAAGTCCGAGAAGGGATACGGCGAGTCGAAATACATTTACGCCGACAGGGCCCGATGGGGGCGGGCCACGGCGCTGACGCTCAAGGATGGTCGCCGCTTGTGGGGC